>JANOEM010000505.1:0-1638 GCA_031413195.1 Actinomycetes bacterium | reverse complement strand
GGATCGTCAGGACGAAACGCTCGCCGTGTTCCGGCCGAATCCTGGGCATAGAAGTGGAAAACTGCCCAGAGCGCGGCGGCAGTGAGGTTGTCGGTGGTGTCGCCGTAACGCCAGGTGAGGTAGGCCCGCTTGGCGCCCGACAAGTCGTTCACAAAGGTTTGCTCGACGAGTGTCGACGGCCTGTCGGCCCTGGGATGGCTGCCCCGATTAAAGGTGCACGTACCAAGGCGGTAGGCATCGGCATCATCGAGGAACAGCCATTGTCCTGCCCAGATCAAACCTGGCGACGACGACACACCGGAAGTGTGAAAGTCGATCGCGACACCTGCGCAACGGTAGTCGCCGTCGAAATCGTTGCCAGCGCCGAACGACGTGTGCTCGACACAGTTAGCCGGCATCGCGCCGACAGCTGTTGCGACGAACGTCGCCCGTAGATCGAGCGGCAGAAGGCAGCACACGGCACCGAACGTGGCGGCGGACAGAATCGTCGAGATTGTCGGAGCGGGAGTTCTCTTCACCAAACCCTGAGTGATTCGGGATCAGGCACGCGGAAAAGAACGCGATCGAGACCCATACATGACCGACCGCGTGCCGCATCTAGCTAGCCTCGCCACTCGTATGGAACGCTTCGGCCTGGTCGGTCTCCCCAACGCGGGCAAGAGTTCGCTCTACAACGCACTCACCGGTGGCGGCGCGCTCGCGGCGCCGTACCCATTTGCGACGAAAGACCCCAACATCGGCGTCGCCAAAGTCCCCGACAATCGGGTCGATCTACTCGGCGCAATGAGCAAGACCAAGACGCTCGTGCATGCTTCCGTGCAAGTCGTCGACATCGGTGGGTTGGTCGAAGGCGCCAGCAAGGGTGAGGGCCTCGGGAACAAGTTCCTGGCCAACATTCGCGAGGTCGAGGCGACGGTGTTCGTGCTTCGCGCATTCGAAGACGGTGACGTAATGGGGTCCGATGATCCGCTGGAACACCTTCGGGTGGTCGAGATCGAACTTGCGTTGGCCGACCTCGAGACCGTCGAGAAACGGCTTCGAACGACGCAACGTCAGGCCAAGTTGGACAAGACGTTGGGTGCCGAGATCGCAGCGCTCGAAGTTGCGTACGCGTCGCTGAGCGAGGGACGGCCGCTGTATCGGGCCAATCTCAAGCCCGACGATGCAGCCGCGCTCAAGCCGCACTTCCTGCTCACCAACCGACCGGTGCTGGCCGTGGTCAACGTCGGCGAGAACGAGCTCGACAAGATTCCCGAAGTCGAAGACCGGGTCCGGGCAGAGATGAACGACGCCGGCGCGAACGTAGAAGTGATCGGCATGTGCGTTCAGCTCGAAGCCGAAGCTGCAACCATCGTCGATCCGGCGGAGCGGGCCGAGATGCTCGAGGGGTTCGGCCTCGGTGAAGGCGCCCTGTTCCGGATGGTTCGCAGCGCATACCACCTGCTCGGCCTACGTACGTTCCTGACCACCGGCGAGAAGGAAACCCGGGCTTGGACCTTCCACGCCGGCGACAAGGCCCCCGAATGCGCCGGCAAGATCCACACCGACATCCAGCGTGGCTTCATCCGCGCCGAGGTGATCCACTGGGATGAACTACTCGCGCTCGGTTCGTGGGCCAAGGCAAAGGAAACCGGCAAG
>JANOEM010000504.1:0-4375 GCA_031413195.1 Actinomycetes bacterium | reverse complement strand
GGCGTCCGAAGTCGCCGAGGTGGTGTTCGAAGCGATCCGCAACGACCACTTCTACATTCCGACCAAACCGAGCTTCCACGACCAGATCCGGATGCGCCACGAATCGATGCAATCTCTTGTCCTGCCTGGCGCCCCCGCGATCGATTGACTGATCACCGTCGCCTCATCTCACCCGTCGCCTCATCCCACCCGTCGACCGATGTCGACCATCTGATCGGAGCACCCGATGTCCCGTTTGACCGGCAAGGTCACCTACGTCACCGGCGCCGCCTCGGGCATCGGCCTGGCCTGCGCGCGAAGATTCGCCGCAGAGGGCGCGATCGTGGTCGGCGCAGACCTGAACACGACGGGTGAGTGGTCAGAATCCGTCGATGCTGCGCCGGCGAATGACTTCCACGTGCTCGACGTGCGCGACGAGGCATCACAACTGGCTGTCGTTGCTGACATCGTTGGCAAGCACGGCCGAATTGATGTCGTGGTCACGGCCGCTGGTGTCGCTGGCAGTGGCCTGGTCCACATGATGTCGCTCGCCGATTGGCAGCGAGTGCAAGATGTCAACATCACCGGCACGTTCCTGACGTGCAAGGCCGCCCTGCCGGTGATGATCGAACAACGAAGCGGCTCGCTCATCACCGTTGCGAGCGTCGAGGGCCTCGAAGGCTGCGAGGGTGGCAGTTCGTACAACGCGTCGAAGGGCGCCGTCGTGCTGCTCACCAAGAACTTGGCGTGCGACTACGGCCGGGCGGGGATCAGGGCCAACTCGATCTGCCCTGGCTTCATCGACACGCCCATGTTTCGTTCGGTCGTTGCCGATCTGGCGATGGCGCCGGCGATCAAGGAACAACACAAGCTCGGCCGCTTCGGTCGGGCAGACGAGATCGCAGGGGTTGCCTACTTCTTGGCGTCGGACGATTCCTCCTTTGTCTCAGGAGTGGCCCTTCCGGTCGACGGCGGCTACGTAGCCGGGCATTCCTACGGCCTCAGCGCGGCCCTCTTCGGCGGAAACGATGATTGACGGTCTGACCGCGGCACGCAGTCTGCGATCGGTGACCGCTGAGGAAGCAGCGACCTGCGAAGAGCAGCGAACGCTCACCGCGCGAATGGTCGACTCGCTATGGGACAGCGGCCTGATGACCTACATGAACGTTCCGGAAGCGGGCGGAAGCGAGCCGACGTTCGCCGAGGTGATCGAGACCTGGATCGAACTCGCCTGGCAGGACGGCTCCGTCGGGTGGATTGGCATCGCCAACTTCCCGTCCGCGATGGCGGCGTCCGCGTACCTGCCCGATGCGGGTTTCGCCGAGATGTTCGGCGACAGCGCCAGGCGTGTCACCGCCGGGGGACAGTTCTTTCCGAACGGTGCCGGCGCAAGGGTCGATGGCGGATACCGCCTCAGCGGCTCTTGGAACTTCGGCTCGGGGACAGGACACTCCGAGTACGTGGCGTGCGGGTTCATGCCGTCCGTCGATGGCGAGATGGTGTTCGAACTACTGGCTGCGTTCGTGCCGCGTGAGGACGTCACGTTTCTCGACGGTTGGAACGTCCAAGGGCTACGGGGTACCGGAAGTTTCGATTACGCCGTCAACGACGTCTTCGTCCCAGAACACCGGGTCTTCCCACTCTTCACGCGCGAGCCGGAACGCGGATCCAGCCCATTGTTCAAGATGGGCTTGATGCCGATCACCGCGGCAGGCCACGCAAGTTGGGCGCTCGGAGTCGCCAAGAGCATGCTCGACGACGTTGCCGAACTCTCGCTCACCAAGTCGAGGATGTCCGACATGGAACCACTCGCCCGCCGGGCAACCTTTCAGCGCAACTTTGCGCATCATACGGGCATGTGGCGCGCAGCCCGAGCGGGCGTGGTCGAGGCGTTCACCGGGGCCGAAGAGGCGATCCTGCTCGGCGGGGTGCTCACCCCTCGGATGCGCGCGGACATGCGTGTCGCTGCCACCTACGCAACCGAAGCCGCCCGAGAGGTCGCCCAGTTCGCCCATCTCGCCGCAGGCACATCAGCCATTCGCAACGGCAGTCGCCTCGAGCGTGGGTTCCGCGATCTCTACACAGGAACTCAACACGCCTTCATCAGCGAGAAGACTTACATCGATTCTGCGCAGGTGATCCTTGGCCTCGAAGAGGACAAGCCCGGTCTTTGAGACAGACGTTCGCCGCTCGCCGCCGCGCCTGAATAGCGACGAGGTATTGCGCGCGGCTCGGTGTGGTGGTCAGATCTCGTCATGACCCCACTCGTTTCGGCTGAATCACACGCTGAATCTGCTGCCGTCCTGCTCGGATGGGATTGTGTCGAGTTCTGGGTCGGCAACGCCCGCACGACCGCCGGATTCCTGATGTCGGCGTTCGGCTTCACGTGCACTGCGTATGCCGGGCCGGAGACCGGGATCACATCCAAGGCGAGCTACGTGCTCGAGCAAGGTGAGATCCGATTCGTCGTCAGCGGAGCGCTGTCGGCCGATTCCCCGATCGCCGACCATGTCCGCAAGCACGGAGACGGGGTCCATGACCTGGCCTGGTTGGTCGCCGATGCGTCCGCTGCCCATGCTGCCGCGACGGCGAGAGGTGCTCGATCGGTTCGTGAGCCGTGGACCGAACACGACGACTGCGGCGAGTTGGAGTTCGCCCAGGTCGCGGCGTTCGGCGAGACGGTCCACACGTTCGTGAACCGCAGCGGTTACAGCGGAACCGGGCTCGAACCTGGCTACACGACCGACAACTTGCCGAACACGACCGTTGGTCCGTCGGTGGGACTGACCAAAATCGATCACGTCGTCGGCAACGTCGAGCAGGGCAAGCTCGATGATTGGGTCGACTTCTACCGCGAGGTGTTTGGCTTTGCGCAACTGCAACAGTTCGACGACGCTCAGATCCGCACGGATTACTCGGCGCTCGTGTCGACGGTCGTGTGGGACGGATCCAAGATCGTGATGCCGATCAATGAACCGGCCGACGGGTTGAAGAAGAGCCAGATCCAGGAGTACATCGAGCACTATGACGGAGCCGGGGTGCAGCACCTCGCGCTGCGTACCGAGGACATCGTCGCGTCGGTTCAGGCACTTCGCGATCGAGGCGTTCGATTCATGCGCGTGCCCGATTCCTACTACGACGACGCGAGGGTCCGCCTCGCCGAGTTCGACCTGCCGTGGGAGGAGCTGCATCGGCTGAACGTGCTCGCCGACAAGGATCAGGATGGATACCTGCTCCAGATCTTCACCGAGACCGTCACCGACCGACCGTCGGTGTTCTTCGAGATCATCGAGCGCCACGGCGCCAAAGGCTTCGGTGAGGGGAACTTCAAAGCCTTGTTCGAAGCGATCGAGCGTGACCAGGAGCGCCGTGGAAACCTCTGAAACCTGTGCGGCCCTCACGGTTCGGTGCCGTCCGGGATCATTCCGATGACCTGGGCTCACGTACCGTCCGGATCCGACTTCTCGATGGCCAATCTGCCCTTCGGGGTGGTTCGACCGCGAGGGTCCGGCATCGATCAGGCACGTGTCGTCGTCCGGATCGGTGACAGCGTCCTCGATCTCGCAGCAGCAGGAATCGAATCTGCGCTCACCCTCGGACCGAACCTCAATCCGCTGATGGAGTCGGGCCGGGGTCCTGATGTCCGCGAACACGCAGGGGAGGTCCTGAGCGGGCCGGAGCATCGCGAACTTCTCCTCGACCTCGATGACGTCGAGGTGCTCATGCCCGTCTCCGTCGGCGACTACGTCGACTTCTATTCGTCGATCCATCACGCCACCAACCTCGGCAGGATCCTGCGCCCGGACACCGAACCGCTTCTGGCGAACTGGCGTCAACTCCCCGTTGGGTACCACGGACGGTCGGGCACGATCGTCGTCAGCGGCGCACCGGTGACGCGGCCAGAAGGTCTCGTTGCCGGCCCGGATGGTGTCGGTCGATTGATGTCGAGCGCTGCGCTCGACTTCGAGTTGGAGGTCGGGTTCCTCGTCGGGGGACCACGTTCGACCCGAATCGCTCCCGACGACGCCGATGCCCATCTGTTCGGTGCCGTCCTCTTGAACGACTGGTCAGCGCGCGACATCCAGGCCTTCGAGTACCAACCGCTCGGCCCGAATCTCGCCAAGAGTTTCATGACCAGCATCTCGCCATGGGTCGTGACGATCGATGCCCTGCGCCCGTTTCTGGTCGAGCCTCCATTCCAGGAACCTCAACCCGCTCCGTACCTGCGCGCAAGTCGGCCATGGGCGCTCGACCTTCGACTCGAAGTCGAGCTCAATGACACCCCGATCACATCGACCAACTTCCGGAGCATGTACTGGACGTTTGCCCAACAACTCGCCCACACCACGGTCAACGGAGCGACCACCGGGGCCGGCGACTTGTTCGGATCGGGGAC
>JANOEM010000503.1:0-7171 GCA_031413195.1 Actinomycetes bacterium | reverse complement strand
GGCGATCGCAGCGAAGCGATCACGCTGTCTGTCGAGTCGGGGCCGATGGCGATCGGAACGACGATCGTGGAGGTGCAGGACGGCAAGATCTGTGTCACGGTCGGCATGGTCGCGAGCGTCAAGCTGACGGCGATCGGTCAGACAGCATCAAGCGGAGCCGGGTTGCGACCGATGCTCACGACTCGGTCGCTGGACAGCCGTTCGACATCGAAGTTGACGCCCAATCAGAAGATCACGATTGCGCCGGCAGCCCTTGGGGTTGCGGCTGGAGCGAAGGCGGTGACGGCGACCTTCACGGTCATTGGACCGACAAGTTCTGGAACGCTGTCGGTCGGGCCATGTGCCGGAACCGAACTCAAGGCGCCTTTCCCGAAGGCGGCACTTTCAGCGTTCAGCGTGGTTGCTCCGGTCAGCGCCAGCGGTCTGTGCGTGTCGTCGTCGGTCAGTGCCGATGTGATCGTCGACGTCAGTGGGGCATGGGAACCAGATGCGCCATCGGTCGTCGCACTTGCACCGGTGCGAGTGTTCGGCTCGTATACGTCGCCCGCTGCCGTCGGCGTGACCCCCAGCGTGATCACCGTCGCCGGCACTGCCGGGCTTGCGACCCAACTGACGTCGGCGGTCCTCCAGGTGACCCTGGTCGGTCCGAGTCGCGCAGTGTCAGCGTTCGTTTGGCCCTGCGACCAACCTCGACCGTCTGCGGCTGTCGGCGTGGTCGCAGCATCGAAGCGAGCCACCTTCGTGGTGGCGGCCGCCTTGACCAATGGTCAATTGTGTATCGCCGCCGATGATGCCGCGACCGTTCTGGTCGATGTCGTCGCTGCGAACTGATCCGGGATCTCAGCTGAGACCGCGGGCGTCCTGCTTGAGCGCCGTATCGACCGACAGCGATGAGGCCACGGCCAGCGTCAAGAGGGGTTGCGCCAACTGCGTATGAAAGTGGACCACGTAGTTGTCGGCGGTGGTGAACAGGGTCTTCGCAACACCCTCAAAGGTCTTGGTGATGCGGGCGACTTCGGTACCGGTGTGGTCTTCGATCCGGAAGTTCCATGCCCGCCAGTTTTCCGCGTTGATCGACCCGACCTTGTACCCGCCGGCTTCGAGACTGAAGTGGATCTTGCCGAACACGTTGTCCTGGACGATGCGTCCGATCTCGGTGCCTGCGCCGTCGCTGACGATCACCGTCGACTTGAAGACCTTGCCCGGTCGGGTGAGCTGCAGGATCGGCTGGCCGTTCGCATCGGAGATCAACAGCTTGTGGGTCAGGTACTGATCGAGGCTGCTGACGAGGCGAAGTGCCTTCTTGGCGGCCGATTGCCCGGTCTGGTTGACCGACGCGATCTGCTGACCCTGAGAGTTGAACACGCTGTACTGGTTGTTGAGTTCGATCACCTTGGCCTTCTGATTGACCACCAGGACCGGTTCGTTGAAGATGCTGCCACCACCCTGGAACGCCTGCCCGGTGAGGCCGGCCCCCGCATACCCGGTCTTGTTGATCTGTGCCGCGATCTTGGTCGGATCACCCTCGTTGCCGACCGTCAGAGCCGAATCCAGGCGGTCCAGCTTTCCCTGCTGGAGCGGGTCGATTCCGGTGATCCCGTTGTCGCTCACATGTTCGGTCCACTGGGTTCCGTCCCAATACCGCAGCTGGTGACGGTTGACCGGGTCAGGGTGCCAATTGGCTGGAGAGTCGCTCATGAACTGAGGCTAGTCCTGATCGAGGATCGGTCGATCGCAATCGGTATCTGTCAGCGAAGCTCGTGGGCCATCAGGATCACTTCGCGGGCGAACGGGTCGAGCTGACGCTCGGCGATTCGTTCGGTGATCATGATCGCCTGCGATGGGTCGTCGACCAGGCCACTCCAGCGGATGTATCCGCCCATGATCCCGATGATTCGATCGCCGACTTCTTCGTTGTGCACGATCACCTTCACGCCGGAGTCGAGCAGGGCCTTCAGCTCGACGTAGAACGACTTCAGCCAGATGTTGAGGTCCTCGCCGGTGAATGGGCGATGGCGATAGTTGACGCCGAGCTCTTCGTAGTTGTGCAGGTTGTGCGGCGCGGGAATGATCGAGATCAGGCAACCGAAGCCATTTTCGCGGATCCAAATGATTTCTTCCTGGCGGCGCACGCGGCGGTGGTTGTCGCCGTATCCGCCCGGACGCTCGCAGATCGCGAGCTTGTCCTTGAGCACCCACGTGAAGTTTCGGGGTGTGATGCCGAGGGCCCACTTGCCGCGCAGACGGGGCGGCATCAGTTCACCTCATGAAGGACGAGCGTCGTGCACGGCGGCAGGTTCGTCAACGGGGATTCGGACAGCAACATCGGCGAGTCAGACTAGCGGGGCTGCGTGCCATCGAGCGAGAGCCGCTGCCGATGCCGACTGATTCGTCGGCCGTCGTTCGTCTCACATGCCTGCGCCTCGCCCCGCGCCACCGCGAGTACACGTTCGACCGTGGCGAGGTCGGGCGGATGTTCGTCCCTGAGCCATTCCCGAACGGCGCGACGGGCGAGTGGCAACGGAGCCGCCGCGAGGGCACTTGCGTCGGTGGGATCGAGCGACTCGGCAAGCAGGTCGAGCAGGTCGGCATCGTCGCGCCAGACGTCGGCTTGCCGGGCGAGAAGCGGTACGAGGTCGCGGCGAGCGAGATCATCCATCAACGGCAGCAACTCGGCCCGAACGCGATTGCGAAGGAACGCCGGTGACCGATTGGATGGATCATCGACGGTTTCGATCTGCAGCGCCATGCACAGAGCCTGGGTCTCGGCCCGGCGCAGGTTCAGGATCGGATGACGATGCGGGCGCATCCCGCCGAGACCGTTGAGCGCTGCCCCGCGCAAGAGGTTGAGCATCATCGTCTCGACCTGATCGTCAGCGGTATGGCCGGTGAGAGCATCCGAGCCGAGTGCCGCGTGGCGGGCTGCGCGCAATCGTGCCTCGAGGTTGGGGCCGGGTGCGACCACGACGACTTCGCGGCGAAATGTCGCACCGAAACGAGCGGCAGCGGCAGCCACCAGATCTGCTTCGGCAGCCGAGCCCGGGCGCAGATTGTGATCCACATGCACCGCCGACGTCACGCATCCGGCGGCCGTTGCGAGCACCAACAGTGCCATCGAGTCTGCCCCGCCCGAAACGGCGCACGTCACGTGCTGTCCGGCCCGAAGCTGGGGGCAACGTGCCAGGAGTTCGGTGATCAGAGGCGTCAGATCTCTTCTGGGTTGTGGTCGCCGTCGGGGTACCGGGTCGACGACACCGTCTTGACGTAGCCGACAATCAGGGCGACAGCGATCCCCGCGCCGGCGAGGAGCAGGATCAGTCCGAGCCACCAGTGGAAGATGTAAGCGATCACGAACCCGATCATATCCAGCGGCGGGCGGGCGGCCATTGTCCCGGGGGACAGCTCGGTCGTCGGCTCAGCCCGGGTCCTCGCCGAAACACTGCTCGATTTTGGCCATCAGGCCTGCGGGCATCTGATCGTTGTGGCATTTCGTAGCGATGACGATGCGCAGTTCGGCATGGAAATCGAACGCTTGGAGACAGTCCGGGCAACCCTCGAGATGGTGGTGGATCGACTGCCGCGCGTCGTCGGTCAGTTCCTGGTCCAAGAAGACCTCGAGTTCGCGCAACGTGTCGTTGCAGTCGTAGTCGTTGCACTCAGTCATTGCGGGTAGGCATTGCAGTCAGTCATGTTCGATGAGTTCCGTCGTCGGGTGGTTGTCGCCACTAGGAATTTTCCGGCCCGACGAGTTGTCGGCCGCCGCCATCGTCGAAGCAATCAGGCCTCGTTCGCTGGCGAACTCGTACAACAACTTGTGCATCTGTTTTCTTCCCCGATGCAAACGACTCATCACCGTTCCCACCGGGATGTCGAGCATCTCGGCAATTTCTTTGTATGCGAAACCTTCGACATCAGCGAGCAGGACCGGCAGTCGAAAGTTTTCGGGGAGCTCTTCCAGCGCAGCCTTGACCTCGTCGTCGGTGAACATTTCGAGCATCGTGTCCTCGGCGCTGCGGCTACCGAGAGCGCTGTCGAGCGTACTGATCCGCTTGTACAGGTAAAGGTCCTCGACGTTGTCCATGCCGGTCTCATCTGGCCGGCGCTGCTTGGCGCGGTACTTGTTGATGAAGTTGTTGGTCAGGATGCGGTAGAGCCACGCGCGCAGGTTTGTACCTTCCTGGAAGGTGCCGAAGCTCCGCCATGCGCGGAGATAGGTGTCCTGCACGAGGTCCTCGGCATCGGCGGAGTTGCGGGTCAGGCGCATCGCAGCCGAGTACAACTGCGGCGCGTACTGCATGGCCTGTTCTGCGAAGTCAGCTCTCTCGGCCATCCCTTCGACCCTACTCAGCAATGGCGGGTCGTGGCAGGTCCTTCACGACGTTGTCCAGTTCCTCGACGAATCGGGTCATCAAGGCTGCCAGGGTCTCGCGCTCGTCCTCGGCGAATACGCTCATCAACCTGCTCAGGACGTAACCCCGGCGCAGGTCGACCAGTCGATGGAGCTCGCGTCCGGAATCGGTGATCTGGACAATCACCACTCGGCCGTCGTCGTGATCTGTGAGTCGCTCGACCAGACCCGTCGTTGCCAGGCGCTGAACCGCACGGGTCGCAGTCGATGGATCGACGTGCAGGGCGAGTGCCAGGTCGCTCATCCGCCACGATGGCTCTCTGATCAGCACGTCGAGAGTGTCCATCTGTCCGTATTCGAGGGCGTCGGGTCCGACGCCGAAAAAAGAAATCGCGGATCATGGTGCTGCTCGCACCGCGGCGTAGTTCACGCCATGCCCGACCGAGGCGAACTGCCACGTCGAGGTCGGCTGACAGCCCGAGGTCGACCGGGTGCCGATCGGGTCGTTCCGGCTGCTCCATCGTCGTAGGGTACAACTGATGTCGGGACCCACCGTTGGCGGAGATGATTCTCAACACTCGTCCGATCGGGAAGGCGGCTCGACGCCGCTCGACCAGTTGGGAGTGATCGCGAGTCAGGACGTGATGATCACGCCATCGCTTCGCCACGCAGAGTTCTTCACGATGCGCGGATTGCTGACGGTGCTCTGGCACGAGGTTCCCGATGGCGTTGATACATCGACGGCAGCGATCGTTGCCTGCGGCGGCGCGATGGGCGGCCTGCTCGGGCCGGCCGATGGTTTGTATCACCGACTCGGCGAGCGGTGGGCCGGCCGTGGCGTGCCCGTTCTTCGAGTCAGTTACCGACGACCGAACGACATCGATGCGTGTTGCGTCGATGTCGCGGCCGCTGCCCAGTTGGCCATTGTCGGCGGGGGAGCCGAGCGTGTCGTGTTGATGGGCCACAGTTTCGGCGGCGCGGTGGCAGTCCGGGTCGGTGTCGGTCTGGCCGAGATGGTCTCCGGGGTCGTCACGTTTGCTACCCAGTCGGCCGGTTGCGAGGTGGCTGCGGGCCTCGGTGAGCGACCGCTGTTGATGTTCCACGGTGATCGTGACGAGATCCTGCCGTTGCAGGCGAGCGAGGTATTGCAGGCCCTCGCCGGTACCGGTGAACTCGTGGTGTGCCCGGGCGATGGGCACTTGCTTGCCAAGAGCAGCGCCTTGATCTCCGAGCACCTCGAACGATGGTTACCTACGGCTCTCGGACTTCCGCTTCAAGGCGGGCGCTGACCGCTTCCAGGGCGAGACGACGGATCTCGACCAAAACGCGTTCGATCACCACGGTTCCGATCAGCATCGTCGCGACGGCGGACGCGCGGTCCGTCATCGCCCGCGCGTAGGCCACTTCGCCGTATGCCGTCTGCTCGGCGAGATCAGCCGCTTCGTCGAAATCGGTGATCGACATCGCGAAGTCGAATTGGCGAATCGCCACCAGCAACTGAGCGAGGGTTCGGATCGCGGGAGCATGGGGTTCGACCTGCCACGCTCTCCGTGCCAGCCATTCGTTGACCGCGATGATCTCGGCGTCGGCGGTGCTGTCCGATGGATCGGCCGGAGGGGCGGGGTCGAGACTGTGCATGACGGCGCCGAATGCGTCGTGCAAAGTGGTCGACTCGTTGTCGACTGCGGCGAGTACCGCACGGACGTTGGCAATCGGCAACTCGCCCACCTCGATCAGGGCCCGGATCAACCGCAGGCGGCGAACATGATGATCAGCGTAGGTTGCCCGGTTGGTGGCGGTCGCAATGCCGGGTGGCAGTAATCCTTCCCGGCGGTAGAACTTGATCGAAGCGACGGACACGCCACTGACGGCGCTGAGTTCAGAGATCTGCATGATCGGTCCTTGACATCTCGGTTGGATAGTAGCACTATCGGCAAAGTAGATAGTGTCGCTATCCATGAGTTCGAAAGGATCAGGATGTCGCGGAGTGGTGTTCAGAAAGGGCGTTTCACGGCCGAGATCGACGGTGACTTCGTCGTGTTCGTGATCGGGATGCGATTCAACAAGCTGTGGAAGGTGCATCGCTGGCTTCCACCGTTCATGGCAATGCCCAAGATGTTGCGCGAACTGCAGGCGCATCCCGAGAAGGGTCTGCTCGGATCGCGCATGGCGATCGGCGGCAGGACGATCACGTCCGTGCAGTATTGGAAGAGCTTCGATCATCTCGAGGCCTTCGCCAAGAACCCCGACGATCCACATCTGCCGGCGTGGCGACACTTCAACCGCACGGTCGGCGCCGGCGGTGACGTCGGCGTCTATCACGAGACGTACCGGGTGGCAGCAGGAGCGCACGAAGCGATCTACGCGAACATGCCGATCATGGGTCTTGCCGCTGCATCCGGTCACGTCCCAGTCGGTCGGTCCACCGAAGCAGCCCGCGACCGGATCAACGCCTGACGCGCCTCTCGTCGCAACCTCCGCCAACTCCCCCAACTCCCCCAACTCCAGCGTTCATGTCACCGCAAGCGACGAAAACCGACGAACACCTATCGCTGGTGGTGACATGAACGTCGGGGCGTTGGGGTCGGAACGCGAACGAGGGCCCCGAAGGGCCCTCGTCTTCAGTCATTGACGGACGATCACAGGAGGGGTGTGATGTCCAGGCCCGGGGGGAGAAGGACGCTGTCGATGACGTGGATCACGCCGTTGCTGGCGACGATGTCGGTGGCGGTCACCGTGGTGACTTCGTTGAGCATGACGCTGCCGTCGACGATGGTGACGGCGATGTCGCTGCCCTCAACGGTCGGGACGTCACCTTCGGTC
>JANOEM010000502.1:0-2508 GCA_031413195.1 Actinomycetes bacterium | reverse complement strand
GCCACCTCCGCCGCATCGGTGCGGAACAGCGGCGCCGGCCACCACAAGTCGTTGTCGTTGAGGGTCGACATCGCGTACCCTCCAGGGAACGAGGTGTTCGGAATCTCATATCGACCGAGTCAATATCTTGACTCCATCCAGAAGTTGTGGTTGACTCTCCACGTGACCGACGCCCCAGAGCGAGAGCCCCTCGCTCATGATCCGATCGAGCAGCAAAGCTTCGCGCAGCAGCTCAGGAGTTCTGGGCTCCAGGTCACAGCACAGCGTCTGGCGATCATGCGGGCGGTCAGCGCCTGCCCGCACGCGACGGTCGAGGAGTTGACCGAGATCGTGCGGGACAAGATCGGCTCGATCTCCCGCCAGGCGGTATATGACACGCTCGGTGCCCTCGCCGACAAGAGTCTGATTCGTCGGATCCAGCCCACCGGCTCGCCCGCTCGATACGAGGATCGCGTCGGCGACAACCACCATCATCTGGTCTGCCGTGGCTGTGGCCTGATCTTCGACATCGACTGCGCGGTCGGGTCGACGCCGTGTCTCGAAGTCGAGCACGACAACGGCTTCGAGATCGACGAGGCCGAGGTTGTCTACTGGGGCCGGTGCCCCGATTGCCAACGCTGAGTCCAACGCTGATCCGCTGAACGCCCAATCTCCAGTCCCAAAGAAACCAACCTGCAGGAGCGAAAGACAACATGACTGACGAAACAAAGTGCCCGGTGCTACAAAGTGACCATTCGGCTCGTGGTAGCCAGGCCAACCAGCACTGGTGGCCGAACCAGCTGAACCTGAACATCCTTCATCAGGGTTCGGCCAAGTCCGATCCGATGGGTGACGACTTCGATTACGCCGCCGAGTTCGCCACCCTCGACCTCGCTGCGGTGAAGGCCGATCTCACCGCGCTGATGACCGACTCCAAGGAGTGGTGGCCTGCGGACTATGGCCACTACGGCCCGTTTTTCATTCGTATGGCCTGGCATTCCGCCGGTACCTACCGGACCCACGACGGTCGTGGCGGCGCCGCGTCCGGCACCCAGCGATTCGCTCCGCTCAACAGCTGGCCCGACAACGGCAACCTCGACAAAGCCCGTGCGCTGCTTGAGCCGATCAAGAAGAAGTATGGCCGCAAGCTCTCCTGGGCAGACCTCATGATCCTTACCGGCAACGTCGCGTTGGAGTCGATGGGTTTCGCGACCTTCGGTTTCGCCGGTGGTCGTGAAGACGTGTGGGCGCCCGAGGAGGACATCTATTGGGGCCCCGAGAATGTTTGGCTCGACGATCAACGCTACAGCGGCAATCGGCAGCTCCAGGAGCCGCTCGGTGCGGTCCAGATGGGTCTCATTTACGTGAACCCCGAGGGCCCGAACGGCAACCCTGATCCGGTTGCGTCCGGCGCCGACATTCGTGAGACGTTCGGTCGTATGGCGATGAACGACGAAGAGACCGTTGCCCTCGTCGTCGGCGGTCACGCCTTCGGCAAGATGCACGGCGCCGGGCCGGAAAGCTCGATGGGGCCCGAGCCCGAGGGTGCACCGATGGAGCAGCAGCTCCTCGGCTGGAAGAACGGCTTCGGCTCCGGCGTGGGCGTGCACACCACCACGAGTGGTTTCGAGGGCGCGTGGAACTCGACGCCGACGCAGTGGGACAACAACTACCACGAGACGCTGATGGACAACGAATGGGTGCTCACCGAAAGCCCGGCCGGTCACAAGCAGTGGACCGCACCGGCTCTCGCCGGCACGGTGCCCGACGCCCACGATCCGAACATCACCCACGCTCCGATGATGAGCACCGCCGACATGGCGATGAAGATGGACCCGATCTACGGTCCGATCTCCCGGCGATTCCGTGACAACCCTGAACAGCTCGACGATGCGTTTGCTCGTGCGTGGTACAAGCTGTGCCACCGCGACATGGGCCCGAAGGTCCGGTTCCTCGGCCCCGAGGTTCCCGACGAAGAGCTCCTGTGGATGGACCCGGTCCCGGAAGGCACCCCGCTGAGCGATGCAGACGTCGCTGCCGTCAAGGTCGCCATCATGGCGACCGATCTCTCGATCACCGAGCTCGTCGAGACGGCGTGGGCCTCGGCTTCCACCTACCGTCAGAGCGACAAGCGTGGCGGCGCCAACGGCGGCCGTGTCCGCCTCGCCCCACAAAACGAGTGGGACGTCAACAAGCCCGACCAGCTCCGTCGTGTGCTCGGTGTGCTCGAAGGAGTCCAGTCGAGCGTTGGCGTGTCGGTCTCGATGGCCGACCTCATCGTGCTTGGTGGTGCGGCTGCGGTCGAGGCCGCTGCCAAGGCCGGCGGTCATGACGTGACCGTTGCGGTGAGCACCGGGCGTGGCGATTCCACCCAGGCGCAGACCGATGTCGAATCCTTCGCCTGGCTCGAGCCGAAGAACGACGGCTTCCGCAACCTCCTCGGCAAGGGCAGCAGCCACGTCGCCGAGCACCTCCTCGTCGACCGGGCTCAGCTGCTCGATCTCGGGGCGCCGGAGATGACTGCGCTCG
>JANOEM010000501.1:0-1758 GCA_031413195.1 Actinomycetes bacterium | reverse complement strand
GCGGATGATCGATCAGGGTCGTGAGCCACTCGTGGATCCCGCCCTGTTCCAGGTCGTGCACCTGCGCGCAGGCCTTGTCGCCTTCTTCTTCCAGAACCTGCTGTTGCTCGGTCTGTTCTTCCTGATGTCGCTGTTCCTGACAGTCGCCCTTGGCCTGTCCGCGATCGCGACCGGGGTACGGCTGATGCCGATGTCGCTCATGCTGCTCGTCGCTGCGGTCGGCATTCCCAAGCTGTTTCCCGACGCGTCGCCGCGCCGCGTCGTTCGACTGGGTTTCCTCTCCCTCGGCCTCGGGCTGGTGCTGTTGGTCGCCCTGCTCGACGTCGGCACCGGGGCCGAGATCGTCACCTGGCCGCTCCTGCTCGCTGGATTTGGCGCAGGAGCGCTGGCTTCACAGTTGGGCGCGGTGACCGTCGGGTCGGTGCCCGACGACCGCAGCGGCGAGGTCGGCGGGCTGCAGAACACGGCCACCAACCTCGGTTCGTCGATCGCCACTGCACTCGCCGGCGCCGTTCTGATCGCCACGCTGACGACGAGCTTCATCAACGGCATCGCGAACAACCCCGACGTGCCCAAGTCGGTCACGGAGAACGCCCAGGTGCAACTGGGCGCCGGTGCGCCGTTCGTCTCGGACAAGGATCTCGAGGTTGCGCTGACCGCCGCCAATGTTCCACCGAGCACAGCCGATGCGATCGTCAGCGAGAACGAAGCCGCCCGCGTGCGTGGCCTGCAGGTGTCGTTCGGACTGCTCGCCCTGTTCGCCGTCGGCGCCCTGCTGCTCACGGGCCGAATCCCCCAGACACAAACCGCATCGAAGACAGAGGAAGTGCCCGAGGAAGCGGCAGAGGGTCCTCCACTGCTCACGTAGGGAATGGCGTTTCTTCACTGCTGGAACGACGCCGACTGCGCGCGATTTGCCACATGGCAGGTGGGCAATCGCGCGCGGCCGTCGAGGTGCTACTTCACGTGACTGCTCGACCCTGCGAATACTCGTCGCGCAGATCTTTCTTGAGCAGTTTGCCGGTGGCGTTGCGCGGGAGCTCGACGCTGCGGATGAACATCGCCGACGGCACCTTGAACGACGCCAGTCGTTCACCCAGGAAGTCACGCAACTGTTGGCTGTCCAACGTCTCGCCAGGCTGAAGCGTGATCGCGGTCGCGACCTCCTCACCGAGGCGATCGTGGGGTAGCCCGAACACGGCAACGTCGGCGACGGCCGGGTGTTCGAAGATGGCAGCTTCGACCTCGGCGCAGTAGACGTTCTCGCCGCCGCGGAGGACCATGTCCTTGATCCGATCGACCACGTACACGAAGCCGTCCGCGTCGATCCGGCCAGCGTCTCCGGTGTGGAACCATCCGTCGGTGAACGCCTCTGCGGTTGCTTCCGGCTTGTTCCAGTACCCCCGGACGTTGTTCGGCCCGCGGACCCACACCTCACCGATACCGCCCGTGGCGACATCGTGGCCGTCCTCGTCGACGATCCGTACGTCGGTGACCGGCATCGGCAGTCCGACGCTGTCCTTCTTCTCGAAGTACATCGGGCCGGAGTTCGCGATCACGGCCGAAGTCGTCTCCGTCAAGCCATAACCGTTCCCGGCGAACACCTTGCCCGAGAAGTCGCTCTCGATCTTGGCGACGCTGTCGTCACGTAGTGGTGGGTGCGGGAGCGGTCGATTTTCTTGCGGCGCAGCACGATGTACCGGCGCTGGCCTGGATCGTGGACGTACCGGCGCTCGAGTCGCAACTTGCCGAGGCGGT
>JANOEM010000500.1:0-4019 GCA_031413195.1 Actinomycetes bacterium | reverse complement strand
GCGCGCGTGCAAAACGCAGGCGACAAGGACTACGAGCCGGTGCACGACTACCAGGGTGTCGGCCGTCAGTTCTGTCAACCCGCGCGGCTGGGCTTTTTGCAACGGCTCCCTGTTGCCCATTCAGCAGAACACGGCTCTGTTCTCGTTGCTCGGCACCACGTACGGCGGCAACGGGCAGACCACGTTCCAGCTTCCCAATCTCGCAGGGAGGGCAGCGATGGGACAGGGCCAGGGACCGGGCCTGAGTTCGCGGCTGCTCGGCGAGACCGTCGGCGTGAGCACGGTGACGCTGACCACGAGTGAGTTGCCCAGCCATCGACATGTGTTGCGAGCCACGAACGCATCGGGATCGGTCGGTAGCCCGGCAACCGCGATCGCAGCCCAGTCCGAAGAACAGCTCGTGTACGACACCGCAACCGACACGGCGATGGTGCCGCTCGCAGCGAATTCGGGCGGGGTTCCACACGTGAACCAGCAGCCATACCTCGGCATCAACTACTGCATCGCGTTGCAGGGCATCTTCCCCCCCAGGCAATGAGTGAGGACGATCGATCATGAGCAACTTCTTCATCGGGCAGATCATGCGGGCGGGGTTCAACCTTGCGCCGAGGTTCTTCGCCCAATGCAACGGCCAACTGCTCCCGATCAACCAGAATCAGGCGTTGTTCAGCCTGCTCGGTACGCAGTTCGGCGGGAACGGCACCACCAACTTCGCTCTCCCCGACCTTCGTGGCCGCACCGCGGTCGGGTACGCCCCGAGCGTCGACCCCAGCTGGCAGCCCCCCGATGTGGCGATAGGAGAAGTGTCGGGATCCGAGAACGTCGCGCTGCTACCGAGCAACATCCCGGCGCACACCCACACGCTCGCAGGCTCGTCGGTGCGGGCCACCAGCCCCGATCCGACCGGGCGCACCTTCGCCGTCAGACGAACCGGCGCCGGGTTCGCCGGCACTGCGAACGCAGCAGCTTCGAACGCAGCCGTGCCATCGCCGGGTGCTCAGCCACATTCGAACATGCAGCCGTACACGGTCATCAACTTCTGCATCGCGTTGGCGGGAATCTTCCCGTCGCGGAACTGACCGCGATGTCTTTCGAACGCCTTCCGCTCCTGAATCGAGGTCCCTCATGAGCCGGTCGATGCGACTCGCCCTCACCGCGGTCTTGCTCGTGTCGTCGGCCACGGCGTTTGCGAAAGTTGGGCCGGTCGCCGCCGAGCAGGTGGGGCCCGACGACATCAAGCTCACCTCCGGGGTGGACCCGCGCGACGTGCAAGTGTCGTACGACTCGGTCAACGATCGCCATCTGCTGGTGTGGGACGAAGACGTCGCCGGGGTAGAGAAGATCCGAGGCCAGATCGTCACCGCCGCGGGCACCAGCTTCGCCGGCCCATTCGACATCGGTCAGTCGTCGGTGGCGAACGGCATCACCGCCGAACCGGCGGTCACGTGGGATTCCGCGCGCAACCGCTGGATCGTCGTGTTCACGACCGACGAGACAGCGCTCGGTGCTCGCGACATTGCCGTCAACTCGGTGTCGGCGACGGGTACGCCCGGCACGGCCGCGCTTGTGTCCGACATGGGCGACACCGCCGGCGATACCGCCTTCGACGCCGCCCAGCCCGACGTGACGTTCAATGCCACCGCCGACGAGGCGCTCGTGGTGTGGCGCGGCGATGACGAGTCCACAACGAACGGCGAGGACGAGATCTGGGGACAGCGATTGGTCGGGGCCACGCTCGCACAAGTTGGCACAAACGACTTCCGGGTCAGCACACTCGGAACGAATGGCGACGTGTCGGTCGACGCGCGCAGCCCATCGGTCGCATGGAGCCCGACGTCGAACTCGTACGGGGTGGCGTACGAATCGTTGCTGTCCTTGATCCCGAACCAGATCTTCGGTCAATCGATATCCGCGACCGGCACGCCAACTGCTGCGATCTCTGTGAGCAGCCTGACCGCCGGGGTCGAGCGTTCGCGCCCGGCGATCGCAGCGAACGACACCAACGGCGGTTTCATCGCCGTCTGGGAGGCGTACACAACGGCGACATCGGTCGGTCAGATCGAAGGACGCCTGATCACCAGCGGCTTCGTTGCCGGGTCCGTTCTTCCCACTCTCAGCGCAGCCGGTTTCGACAGCGGCGGCGCGGAGATCGCTTACGACGCGACCGTCGACCGCTACGGGATCGTATGGCACGCCGACGTCGACGCGACGGCGGCGAGCGAGTTCGAGATCCACGGCGCGCTGGTGGACACCGCCGGGACGATCGTCGAACCGCCAGAGCGGCTCTCGACCATGGGGGTCGACGGCACGGCCTCGACGATTCCCGTAACGCCTAGCGTCGACCGTGGGGCGAGTGGGACGATGCAGGTCGTGTGGGTTTCCGACAACGTCGACGCAGGAGCCGGGACCAACCAGACGACTGCCGGCGACATTGAGGTGTTCGGACAGCGTTTCCAGGTGAATCTGCCGCCCACGGTGACCATCGAGCAGAAGGTCGGTCAGGCCGATCCCACGAACTCGAACTCCGTCGAGTTCACCGTGACCTTCAGCGAGTCGGTCAGCGGGTTCACCGCGTCCGACGTGGGGTTGACGGGGTCGGCGATCAGCGGGGCCAGCAAGGTGGTCAGCGGGGGACCGACCATCTACACCGTGACCGTCGGTTCGTTGACTGTCGATGGCACGATCATCGCCACGATCGCGGCCGGCGCCGCGACCGACGCAGGTGGCCTGCCCAGCGACGCGTCGACATCCGTCGACAACACGATCACACGCGAGACCGTCGCGCCGACGGTGACGATCGATCAGGGTTCGGGTCAGGTTGATCCGACGAATGGTTCGCCGGTGTCGTTTGCGGTGGTGTTCTCGGAGTCGGTGACTGGTTTTGGGGCGTCTGATGTGGTGTTGGGTGGGTCGGCTGGGGCGACGGCTGTGGTGGTGTCTGGGACTGGGTCGACGTACACGGTTGCGGTGTCGGGGATGACGGGTTCGGGGACGGTGACGGCGTCGATCGGGGCGGGTGCTGCGTCGGATGGTGCGGGGAACACGAGTGATGCGTCGACGTCGACGGATAACTCGGTCACGTATGACACGACGGTTCCGACGGTGACGATCGTCCGGGCGGCTGGTCAGGCCTCACCGACGAACGCCAGCCCGATCCAGTTCACCGTGACGTTCTCGAAGGCGGTGTCCGGTTTCGCTGCCGGCGATGTCGACCTCTCCGCGTCGACCGCTCCGGGCGTCACGGTCAACAACGTGACCGGTGGACCGACGGTCTACACCGTGTCGGTGAACGGGATGACTGGTTCTGGTGATGTCGTTGCGTCGGTCACGGCTGGTGCTGCTTCCGATTCGGCGGGCAACTCGAGTTCGGCGTCTCCGTCGGCGGCAACAGTGGTGTTCGACAACGTCAAGCCGACGGTCACGATCGAGCAGGCAGCGGCTCAGAACGATCCGACGAATTCGCAGCCAGTCCTGTTCCACGTCACGTCCTCGGAGCCGCTGACGGGCCTGACATTCGGTGACTTCTCGGTTTCGGGCACAGCGACAGGGGCGGCTGCGTCGACGCTGACGCAGAACAACCCGAGCGATTGGACGATTGGGGTGTCCGGGGCAACGACATCGGGGACCGTGATCCTGACGCTGTCTGCCGACCAAGCAACCGATGCCGCAGGGAACGGCAACTCGGCTTCGACCTCCATCGACAACACGGTCACTCTCGACCTGGTCGCTCCCACGGTCACGCTGGATCAGGCGGCCGGGCAAGCCGACCCGACGAATGAGACCGCAATCGACTTCACCGTCACGTTCTCAGAGGCGGTCACCGGGTTCGATGCCTCCGACGTGGATCTCTCCGGGTCGACAACCGGCGGCGCTCTGGTCGCCGCAGTTTCTGGCAGCGGTCCCGTGTATGCAATCTCTGTGACCGGCATGACAGGCACCGGAGCAGTGATCGCTTCGATTTCCGCCGGCGCCGCTACCGACACGGCCGGCAACACCAGTGCCGCCTCGACCTCCACCGA
>JANOEM010000499.1:0-13946 GCA_031413195.1 Actinomycetes bacterium | reverse complement strand
AATCCACCATGTACCAAGAACAGCGGTGGAGCTGACGCATCACCCCATTCGTGGACGGCGAGAAGGACAGCGCCCGACGCGACGGTGTACTGACGCGCCGGGGCGATTGCGCCGGGATAGTGGCCGCGCACAAGGTCCGGGTCGGTTTCAGGGGTGAGGTCCACGGCGATGAATCTACGCGTAGGCTGCCCGCGATGAAGTACTACGTCCGGATGAGTTGTGCGTTCGCGCTTTCGGCCGCTGGTGTCGTTGCGTCGTGCAGCTCCGACGAGAGTGGCGCCGGTGACACTCTGCCGCCGATCGTGACCACGACCACCACGACCACGCTGCCTCCCACCACCACAACGATCCCCGAGACGTATGTGATCCAAAAGGGCGATTCGTTGTTCGCGATCGCTGAGATGTTCGGGCTGAGCTTTGCCGAACTCGCCGCCTACAACGGGATCACGAACCCCGATGACATCCAGGCCGGGCAGAAGCTACGGATTCCCCAGCCGGGAGAGACCACCACGTCAACTGTTGCGGTTGCCGCGGTTGAACCGTCCACCACGTTGGTCTCGTCATAGACTTTCCGGCATGACATCGTTCTGGCCCACGCAGGAACACTGGTCCGTCAAGATTCCGCTGCACACCCCGCATCCGCGATTGTCGGCGCTCGAAGAGACCGGGTGGTTCCGGCTTTCTGACGCCGATTTCGACGTTCCGGCGAGCGAGTGGGAGTCGCTCGAATACATGAACTGGAAGAGCGGCGGCGACACCAACTTCGCCCCCCTTGCGTCGGCAGACGGCGAGTTGGATTGCCGCGGCTTCTGGGACAAGGGCAAGACCGACAAGGACGCGTTGTGGACGTCCAACGCCCATCTCGCACCGACTCTGCGGCGTTATGTCGACGGGATCGGAGCCAACTTCGGCCGGGTCAGGATCATCAAGTTGGAGCCGCAGAACCACGACCAGGCGTTTCCCAGCTTCCACCGCGACGACAACAACCGCTTCAACCCCGACGACGAGGGTTGGGTGGTGCGAACGTGGGTCGAGCTCACCGACAACCCCGACAGCTACATGCTGTTGATGGACAGCCGAGCTGATGGTCTGCCCGACCCGGCGACCGAAGTGCGGGTTCCCCTGCATCGCGGTGCTCGATTCATCGTCGATTCACAACGCCTGTGGCACGTCGTTGTGCACAACGGCGTGGCGCCTCGGTTTGCCCTCATCACGAGCGTCGAAACCGGTCCGGCCCTTGAAAGATGGGTGAGCTGGTCGGCGCGATCACTCGTCTGAGAGCCCGTCGAACAGAACGAATCAGCTGTCGGGTCTTGCTCGGCGACTCGCGACGAGTTCGGCGATGTCACGCATGATCCGTCCCAGCTCGAAGTCCTTTGGCGTGTAGACACGAGCGATTCCCGCAGCGAGCAGCCCGGCCCGGTCCTGTTCGGGGATGATCCCGCCGAGCACGATCGGGATGTCCACCCCCATCTCGGCGAGGGCCTTTTGCACGTCGGGCACCAGCGCAAGGTGTGATCCACTGAGGATCGAGAGTCCGATGAGATCCGGGTCCTCGTCGCGAGCAGATGCGGCGATCTGCTCGGGCGTCAGCCGAATCCCGCTGTAAATCACCTCCATACCTGCGTCGCGTGCTGCGACGGCGATCTGCTCGGCACCGTTGGAATGACCGTCGAGACCCGGCTTGGCGACCAGGAACTTCGGCGGTCCACCGGGGATGGTTCGTACGAACGCCGCGACCGCGGCGAGTTCGTCGGACCGACCGCCCACAGCAGCACTGACGCCGGTTGGCGCCCTGTACTCACCGAACACGGATCGCAGTTCGCCTGCCCACTCGCCGGTGGTGCCGCCGACGCGGGCCAGATTGATGGACGGCGGCATGATGTTGTTGTTCGACTCGGCCGCGTGGCGTAAGGCAAGCAGCGCTTCGGCAACGGCGTTGTTGTCACGATCTGCGCGCCAGTTAACGACATCGTCGATCGTCTCCTGTTCGACCGCTGGGTCGACGATCAAGATGTTGCCGCCACCGGACAACGGATTGTCGACGGTCTCGGTGAACCGGTTGACGCCGACGACGATCTGCTCTCCGGACTCGATCCTGCGGGTCCGCAATGCCATCGACCGCACGAGCCGGCCCTTCAACTCGTCGACTGCCTCGAAAGCCCCACCCAGGCTGAGGACATCTTCGAGTTCCTGCCACGCCTCATCGCGCAATGACGCCGTCTTGGTGTCGATCACGGCCGATCCGTCGAAGATGTCGCCGTACTCGAGCAGGTCGGTCTCGAGCGCGAGGACTTGTTGCATTCGCAATGACCACTGTTGATCCCACGGTCGGGGAAGGCCGAGCGCTTCATTCCATGCGGGCAGTTGCACGCTGCGTGCGCGAGCCCGCTTCGACAAAGTGACGGCGAGCATCTCGATCACGATTCGCTGCACGTTGTTCTCGGGTTGGGCCTCGGTGAGGCCGAGCGAGTTGACCTGCACGCCGTAACGGAATCGGCGGGCCTTGGCATCGGCGACCCCGTACCTCTCCTGCCCGATCCGGTCCCACAGATCGGTGAAGGCTCGAAGCTTGCAGATCTCCTCGACGAAACGGATTCCTGCATTGACGAAGAAGGAGATCGAACCGAACACCTGGGCGAACTGTTCCGGCTCGACCTGGCCGCTCTCCTGAACAGCATCGAGGACGCCGATCGCCGTCGCCAACGAGTATGCGATCTCTTGAACGGGTGTCGCCCCGGCTTCTTGAAGGTGATACGAGCAGACGTTCATCGGGTTCCACTTCGGTGCGTTCTTCGCGCACCACGCGATCATGTCGACGATCAGCCGCCGCGACGCCTCCGGCGGAAAGATGTATGTACCGCGACTGAGGTACTCCTTGACGATGTCGTTCTGCGTCGTTCCCCGCAAGGCGGTTGGTTCGACGCCTTGCTCGTCGGCGTTGGCCACGTAGAGCGCCAGCATCCAAGCAGCGGGAGCGTTGATGGTCATCGACGTGTTCATCTGTGCGGGTGGGATCGAATCGAGCAGGGCCCGCATGTGGCCGAGATGGGCGACCGGAACGCCGACCTTGCCGACTTCACCCCGAGCGAGCGGATCATCCGGGTCGTAGCCGGTCTGGGTTGGCAGATCGAACGCGATCGAGAGCCCCGTCTGGCCTTTGGCGAGGTTGCTGCGGTACAACTCGTTCGACGCGCGAGGCGTGGAGTGTCCCGAGTACGTGCGCATCAGCCACGGTTCGTCGCGATGAATCGTCGTTCGAGCGTTCCCGTCGTCGGGGTTGCTGTTCTCGGTCATTCCGTCAGTGTTACCGCTCAGCGCGGCTCACTTCCACCCCCACCTGCTTGCCGATCCCGGTGATCGTGATGACCCAGCCGTCTTGGGCGGTCGAATCGCCGACCTTGTCGAGCAGATCGAGGTGCGGTGACACGCTGCCGACCGTTCGCTGAACCCGGTCGACGCCGGTACATGGTTTGGCGTCGCCGGCGGGCCGAGCGCACGCGGCCGGTGCCTGCTCGATGCGGTGAACCGCGAGACCCGACTCCGGCAGGAAGTCGTTGAGGCCGTCGGCGACGAGGTACTCCACTGTCAGAAACGATTCGTCATCGATCGCCAGGATGAGCAAGCGCCGCCCCGTCGCTCCGGTCGATGGGGCAAGGTCGAATCGACCGCCGGCGTCCGCAACGACGACGTCGTCGAGTGCCAGCCAACCGAGCGCGACCCGATTGATCGCCAGTGTGTTCTGACCGTTCCTGCGAACGGTCGACTCGTTCGTGCCCGAAGTGTTTGCGGCCGCAGTGTTGCCAGGAGAGTCTGCGGCAGCCAGATCCCTTGGCGCCGCACTGTTGCTCATCACGTCGAGTGCGCTCGAGTGCGGGTTCTCACCGACCGAACCATCGCCGCTGTGGGGGAGCCCGAGGGTGTGGCCGATCTCGTGCTCGATCAGGTCGAGCAACGGGACCGGACCCCAATCGGGGTGGAAGTCCGATGCACCGACATAGAAGGCTCGTCGAGTCTCTCCAGCGGCGCAGAAGTCGGTCGCGCAGTCCGAACCTGGTCGGCCCCACCCGCCGGGTGCGGTAGCGATGTTCTCCGCATCGGCGACGACCATCACCGCGGCAGACACGGCGCCACTCTCGTCGACGGCCCGCTCGACGCATTCCGTGTGGGTCTCGGTTGTTGTCATCGACAACGTCGTGCCGGCGATGAAGTGCGGCCGGTACTGTCCGAACGTCATGTCGCCGAAGTAGGGCGTGACGTTGTCGTTCATCGCATCGGCGATGTCTGCCGGGGACAGTGCGAGGCGGAGTTCGAGGTCACCGAAGTTGGGGTCGGTCGTATCGAGCGGAACTTCGCAGACGAAGACCTCGAACAGGTCGTCGGTCGGTGCCGGGCGGCCTGAGATGATCTGGTCGAGCGCCTTCGTGTTCGCAGTCGGGCCTGCGGTGTTGATCGGATCATCGTCGCTGCACGCCGGCACGGCCAACAGCGCGATCGCGAAAACAGCGAACAGTGAGCCGATCCGGCAGACACTTCTCAAGAATTGCTCAAGTTCGTGGCGGCACCGTTCGATACATCTTCCGCATCGATGCACGGGTGGGACGTGGGTCGAGGGGACGGATGGACGGACATCTGACTCGGCGGAGTCATCGGTGCCGGTTGTGGCGGAAGCTACCGGCACCGATGTCCCAGCCATCTCATGGTCCGACCGCGACTTCCAGCAGGCGCAGGTACTGGTCACGTGGCAAATCGACAGCGCCGAGCGAGGTCAGGTGTGGTGTCGTCCATTGGATGTCCAGCAGGGTGACTCCCGCAGCGCGCATCCGGTCGATCAAACCAACGAGCGCGACCTTGGACGCATCGCGGCTGCTCGAGAACATGCTCTCTCCGGCGAACAGGTGATTCACACGCACCCCATAGAGCCCACCGACCAGAACGCCGTCCTCGTCGAGTGTCTCGATGCTGTGAGCCCAGCCGAGACGATGGAGCCGCGTGTACGCATCGATGAATGGCTGGTTGATCCATCCGTTCGGCCGATTCGGATCACCACACCGTGTCATCACCTCGACGAAGTTCGTGTCGATCGTTGTGCTGTATTTCCGGCAACTCTGGCGTAACGAATTCGAGATCCGAAACGCGTCGAGGGGAAGGACACCCCGCGGATTCGGGGACCACCAACCAACGTTCCTGCGGCCCATGGGCATCGGGAACAGCCCGGTCCGATACGCCGTGAGCAGTGTGCCCGGCTCCAGATCAGCGCCGATGGCGACCAGGCCCTGGGCGTCGGCGATGTGGGCGGGCGGTAACCGCCACTTCGTCGGTGTGGGCTCGATGGGGACGACGTCGAAACCGCTCATTCGCTTCAAGCATGCCCGAAACAGCGCGGGTCGGAGCGTCGGTCAGCGGGAGTAGTCGAAGAAACCTCGGCCGGACTTTCTTCCCAGTCGGCCGGCCGCAACCATCCGACGAATCGTCGGCACGGCCGCGAAGTTGGGATCGCGGAACTCCGCGTACAGCGCGTCGAGAATTGCGAGGGACGTGTCGAGACCGACGAGGTCGAGCAGCGCGAATGGGCCCATCGGGAAGTTGCAGCCCCCCTTCATCGCAGTGTCGATGTCGGCGATGCTCGCTGTGCCCTGTTCGGATAGTCGGACTGCGTTGTTGAGGTACGGGAACAGCAGTGCGTTGACGATGAAGCCAGCCTGGTCCTTGACGACGACCGCGTCCTTGCCGCATGCCATGGCGAAGCTGGTAGCCGCAGCGATCGTCTCGTCACTGGCAGTCAGCGGACGCACGATCTCGACCAACTTCATTGCCGGGGCCGGATTGAAGAAGTGGATACCGCACACCTTGTCCGGTCGATTGGTCACCATCGCAAGGTCCACGACCGGCAACGTGCTCGTGTTGGTCGCTAGGATTGCATTCGGCTTGACGACCCGGTCCAACTCGGCGAACAGGCTCTTCTTCACCGCTAGGTCTTCGACAACGCTCTCGATCACCAGGTCGCAGCCTTCCAACGAGCCCAGATCGTCAGTGGCGCTGACGCGGCCGAGAATGGCGTCGCGGTCGGCTTCGTCGAGTTTTCCTCGCTCGACCTGCTTGGCCAGGCTCTTCGCAATCGATGCGACCATCGCGTCGGCGGTTGCCTGGCTGCGCGACCTGACGATTGCCTGGTACCCCGCACGCGCGGCGACCTCCGCAAGACCTGCCCCCATGATCCCCGAGCCGAGAATGCCGACTCGTGCGATGCTCGGCGTTGATTCCGGCGTATCGGCGGCGGAGCTGATCTTGGCGGGGTTGATCTTGGCGGGGTTGGTGTTTGCGGTGTCCGTCATGGACGGAACGCTAGCTACCCATCGGTAACACGGCCAAAGCCGAACGGCTGTCGACCCAACGGCGGTACGGTCAACTTTGTGATTGCTGAGCGACAACTTGATGCAGCCATGACCGACGGCCGGCGAACGGTCTCGCTCGATGGTGTGCACAACTTCCGAGATCTTGGCGGATATCCGGCGGCTGGCGGTACGACGCGATGGGGATTGGTGTACCGGGCCGACGGTCTGCAGCGGCTGACCGAAAGCGATGTCGACGTCCTGCGTGGTCGCGGTCTTGGCATGGTCATCGATCTCCGCACCGATACGGAGCTGTCCGAGCGCGGTCGTTACCCGGTGGACCAGCATGAGGTCTCGTTCCATCACCTCCCGGTTGTCGATCGCACTTGGGTCAGTGGTGAGGTTCCCGAATTCGACCAGGCCCACGACTTCTTGATGTGGGCCTACCGAGAGATGCTGATGGTCGGGGCCGACAAGTTGGCGGCCGGGCTCAGCTTGATCGCCAAGGCCGGTGACACACCGCTCGTGTTTCACTGCGCTGCCGGTAAGGATCGAACGGGTCTGCTCGCAGCCTTGCTGCTGTCTGTGCTCGATGTCCCGAACGAATACATCGCCGCCGACTACGCCAAGAGTGCCGATGGCATGGCACGGCTGCGCGCGACATGGGTCGCATGGGCGGCCGAGCAGGGTCCGGAACACGTCGCGCGGATCAACGACGACCGCTCCCACTATCACGCATCTCCTGCTCCGGTGATGGCCGAACTCCTCGACGAACTGGCAGTAACGCACGGCAGCGTCACCAGCTTCGTCCGCAGCCTCGGCGTCAGTAGCGAAGACATCCAGGCCCTGCGAGATCGCTTGATCGAACCATCCAGCTGAACCGGCCAGCTGAACCGGCCAGCTGAACCGGCCAGCTCAACCACCTCGGGACGCCCCCGTTGGGGCCAGTGGCGGCGGGCGCGTACAGTGCTTTGCTATGACCGGAACGATTGCGCTGCTCGGTGGCGGACCCTTCACTGCCAACGATGATCTCGACCGGCGGCTGATTGAAACCTCTGGCGCAACGGAGGTCGTCGTTCTTCCGACAGCTGACGCTTTCGAGCATCCCAGCCGACTGATCGACTCTGCCAGGGACTGGGGCAACCGTTTGGGTGTCGCGATCGATGGCCGGTTGGTGCTGCGCCGCGCTGATGCCAACGAACCTGCCCACGCCGACGCAGTGCGCAAGGCGAAGATGGTCTACCTTGCCGGCGACTCGCCGCTGCACTTGCGTTCGGTCCTGAAAGACACTGCGGTGTTCGAAGCCCTCCGGGCGGTGATCTCGCGAGGCGGTGTGGTCGCCGCAACCGGAGCGAGTGCCGCATGTCTGTGCGATCCAATGACCGACCCGCGTGGCGGAGCGTTCTCCCTCGGTCTGGCCCTGGTCGAAGGCCTCGCGATCCTGCCGGAGTCGGAGAGTTGGTCCCCCGAACGTTTGCACCGCACGTTGAAGCTGGCGAAAGGCTTTGCAGTGGCGGTGCTGCCAACCGGTTCGGCTCTGCTCCGTGGCCCGAACGGCTGGGAACCGGTCGGCGCCGCCGACGTGCACGGCGAACTGGTCTCCTGACGGCGCCGCTGTCGCCCAGTCGGTTCCGCTGCAGGTGACCGTCAGCTCTCGGTAACTGTCACAGAGTTGATCGTGACGGTCTCCGACGGGGGTCCGTCGCCGACCGCGAGGGCATTGATCGCCGCGACCGTGTCGAGACCTTCGGTGACCTGGCCGAACAGGGTGTAATTGGGAGGTAGGGCTGCGCCCTTGTCCCCGGAGATCACGAAGAACTGGGAACCGTTCGTGTTCGGACCGGAGTTGGCCATGGCCAGCGAACCGAGGACGTATTCGCCTTCCGCCGGCAGCTCGTCTTCGAATTCGTAACCCGGACCACCTGTGCCGGTTCCGGTCGGGTCGCCACACTGGATCACGAAGTCAGGGACCACTCGGTGACATGTGGTGTCGTCGAAGAAGTGGTAGCGGGCCAGGTAGACGAAGCTGTTGACAGCGATCGGGGCTCTGGTCGCGTCGAGCTCGGCGGTGTAACTGCCCTGACTGGTATCGACATCGATCGTGTATGTCTTGGTCGGATCGATGCACTGAGCCGGAGCTGCCGGGAAGGTGTCGACCCGCTCGGAAGAACCGTCTGCAGCCGGGCACGGCAGAGGCGCCGCACCCGAATCGAGCGGGTCGATCGACGACACCGGTCCGAGGTCGACCGTGGTGGCGCTCGGTGCGCCGGTCGAGGTGGACGAGTCGTCCCCGAACAGCCAGACGAGCCCGAACACCAATGCCACCGCAACCGGGATGCCGATACCGATCTGCAGGGCGCGGCGCTTGGTCTTGCGCGTGCGCGCATCTCGCGCCATCTCTTCCAGTTTCAGTTGTCGGTTTGCTTTCTGGCGTTCGCGCTTGTCGGTACCCACAAGGCCGACACGCTACTGGCTGTCTCAGGCCAAGAACCCCTCAGGCCAAGAACCCCTCAAGGAGGCGTCGATCTGCGTCGATACCCACACCGGACAGCAAGTCGGACAGCAAGGACGGAACCACGGCAATGGGTGGCGGCGGCATCACAGACGCGCAAGGGCGGGACTTTCCCGCGCCCGGCGAGTCCGGTCGACATCGCGCAGGGAAGCTGCTGGGTGCTGTGGCGGTGGTGTGGAGCCTGACCTACCTCGTCTGGCGCGCCGGTTGGTCATGGGGGGGCGCCGACGCCGGCGTTGCCTGGTGGCTGGCCGTTCCTGCTCTCACGATCGAGTTCCTTGGCCTAGCCGGCACAGCGTTGTTGATCTGGGCCCTCTCCGGTCGGTCTGAACCGCATCCGCAAAGACCCCCCGCTGAGTCCGGGGCCGAGTTCAGGACCGAGATCGACCACGATGTCGTCGTGGTCGTTGGCGGCAGGCCCGCGTATGACGTTCGGGCCACCTTGGTCGCATTGGCAGGCCAGAGCGACGAAGTGCACGTCTTCGTCGTTGACCGTCGATACGACCCGTTGATCGAGGAGACAGCGCGCGAATTCGGGGCGCAATACTCGGTCGCCGTCGGTGACGAGGCCGACCTCGATGCTGCGGCGGGAGCAGGAGATGCCGAGTTCGTCTTCGTCCTCGCTGCCGGAGACATTCCACTGCCTGATGCCATCGGCAGGCTGGCGTCCTGGGTCACGAGTCCATCGGTGGCGGCGGTGCAGGGCGAGCTCGTCGCGATCTCGACGGATGCGAGCCAGGCCGACCGGCTCGGTCGCGGCGAGTTCGCCTTCCAACACTCCGTGCTGAATCCGGCGCTGGGCGCTCGTGGTGTCGGATTCCTCGCGGGGACCGGTTCGCTGATCAGACGCTCGGCTTTGCGTTCCATCACGATCCCAGCCGGGCCACGACATGCTGTCCTGTGGGGCCTCACAGCACAGTTCACATCGCAGGGAATGCAGGTACTGGCCAGTTCGGGCGCACCGATCGTGGCTTCCCGCCCGGTCTCGGCTGATGGTTCGCTCGCGGATCGTCAACGTCGATCCGATGCGGCATGGCGATTGCTGCATGGCCCGAATGGAACCCTGAGGGGGCATGGTGTGCCACTGCGGGTGCGGCTCTCCTCCGCGGCATGGGCGATGCGGCCGCTCGACGGACTTCGCCGTTTGGTCGTGATCGCGGTCGTCATCGCAGCATTGCTTGCCGGGCGGCCGCCGTTCGTGATCAGCGCTGTCGCGATTGTCGGTCTCTGGGTCCCAGCGTTCATCCTCGGATCGATCTCGGTCGTCCTGCTCTCGTCCGGAACGCTTCGAATCGGTGATCGACTGCGGGCCTCTGTCCGCCACAGAGGTCTTGCCGTGGCGCTCGTGATCGGCATCAACGCGGTTCTTGTGGTGCGCGGCATCTCGGATCGTTTCACTCACGCAATGCGACCGCTTGATGCCTCGACCCAGATCGTTCTCGTGACGATCGCGCTGTGGACGCTCGCGGCATGTCTTGATTCGCTGAGACTGTTGGTCAGTCGTCGCTTCGACCGCCGAGCCCGTCGGATCGAGACGGTCACTCCTGGTGTCTGGGCCGAGACGGTGGTGTCGGTGCTCGATGTCACGATGCTCGGCGCCGGTGTCATCACGAATCGTCGCCCGTCGCCTGGCGAGCGGCACACCCTGCGACTCGACCTGCACACGGATTCGGGGGTTTCCACGCTCGAAACGCCGACTGTGGTCCGCAACGTCCGTGAGGATGTCGGTGGGTTGTGGCGGGTCGGTCTCGAGTTCGAACAGACCGACCCCTTCGTCTTGAACGCCCTCGCCGAGATCTGTGTCGTCGATCCGGTCCGCGGAATGGTTACCGGGCCGCGGGTCGACGCGGCTGCCTACGACTTGATCGACGTTGAAACGGTCTCGGATTCGTTCGGTTCGCGCCGCGTTGCACTGCGCGGTGCCACGTTGCTGGCCCTGGGAGGCGTGGTCTCGTCCGTCGCTCCGGCCGGAGCGATCGGGCTCGATGAGCTACCGCTCCAGCGTTTGCTGGTCGTGGTCGTCGCCGGCCTGCTCGCGGCTGCGATGCTGTTGACGGCGGTGCCCACCCGACGGGCCAAGGGTCTTTGAGCGGTTCAGGGGGATTCGGAGTCGTCGCCTGACTTGGCGATGAGGAAACCGATCGCCCGCTCGGCCCGGGGGTATCGGCGGGCAAGTCGCCAGAACGCGTCGGAGTGGTCGGCAACCTCGAGGTGGGCGAGTTCGTGAACAAGCACGTAGTCGATCACCCAGTTCGGGAACTTGGCGATCCGCGTGCTCACCCTGATCGTGCCGGTCGTCGGCGTGCACGACGCCCATCGCGAGTTCATGTCATCGGACCAGCGGATCTCGTGGGGGTGAGGCAGGTCGTATCGACGTGCAAGCGTCCCGGCTCGGGCTGCGAGATCGATTCGTTCGGTCGACAACTTCCGGCGGAACCGTCCGCTCATCACCTCCACCCAGTGATCCTGCTCGGCACGGCTCATCCACGAGGGCACGACCACGGTCAGCACCTCGCCGACCAACTGTGCACCGACAGTTCGTCGACGTCTCGTCGATCGTTCGATCATCACCGTGAAAGGCTGGTCGTTCTCCGGTTCGTTTACCTGTGTCGGCAGCGTTCGCGCGGGTGTCCGTGTCGGCTTTGCCGGCGCGGGTGGCTCGAGATCGGGGAAGAGGCGGAGTTCGTTGGTCATCCAGGCACCCGGCTACAACGCCATCCCCGACGGTGCGGCGCCGGCGAGGTTGACGAACTCGCCTGCCCGGACGCTGTCGCGATGAACCGAGAACCAACTCGCGCCGAGATTCGGCATCCTGGCATCGTCGGCACCGAGCAAACGACGGGCCGCGCGGATCACGCCGCCGTGGCTGATGACGAGCACCTCACCGCCCGGGGCCGCCGCGGCGATGTCGACGAACGCCGCAAGTATCCGTTCGGCCGCATCGTCGTAGGGCTCGAATCCGTCGGGCCGGCGGTGGCTGTCGATGAAGCCTGGCCAGCCCGCTTCGACCTCGGACCGGGTCAGGCCCTGCCACGGTCCGACGTGAGTTTCTCGCAAACGTTGATCAAGGAGCACCGGCCCGATACCGATGATCTCGGCAATGATGTCCGCTGTCAACGACGCGCGCTGCAGGTCGCTCGCCCAGATGGCGTCGAACATGCCCAATTGCAGAGCGGCACCCGCGGCCTGCAGGCGCCCTTCGCCGCTGAGTGGAGGATCCGCTTGCCCCTGCCAGCGTCCCACTGCGTTCCATTCGCTCTGGCCATGGCGTGCCACGAGCAGTCGCGTCGGGTTGCCGGCGGTGATCGGCATGCCGGTCTCGCGGCTGTTCTGGGCAAACTCTGACACTCGTGGCGAGGGTAGCGGCCACCGCATCCGTCGCAACGGTACGATTCGCGGTGTGGCTGTCGTTCGACTCTTTGCATCGGCTCGTGAGGCCGCAGGCACCGGTCGTGACGACATACCCGGCGAGACCGTCGGCGAGGTGCTTGCGACGGCAAGCGACCGTTATGGTGCTGCGTTCGTGCAGGTGTTGGCGAACTGTCGGATCTGGGTCAACGGCGAAGCTGCGGCCGACGAAACGGCACTCTCCAAAGACGACGAAGTCGCTGTGCTCCCCCCTGTCTCGGGTGGAGCGTTCGAAGAGAATGGTTGAGGAATAGTGATGGAAGCAACAACATTCGACCCATCAGAACTGTCGCTCGTCGATCTTCGAGCCCGGCGGTCCGAACTGCAACTCGAAGACGACGCCGTCAGCTATGTCCGACGTCTCGTCCAGGCTCGCCTCGACATGGTGGCCGAGGAACGCAAGCTCCGCATCACAGGTGGCCACGTCAACATGGCCGAGGACCTGCCGGCGATCCTCGGGCGCCAACTGACCGGCGGGCCGGCCCGGCCGCCGCGGCCGACCGACGACGCCAGTGGCCACCCGCTGGCCATTCAACTCGACGAGCTCTGCAGCGAGCTCGGTGCAGACCGGATTGCAGACCTGACCGATGAAGAACTGACTGCCGTCTCTTCGGGGCTTCAGACCTTCGAGCGGGCTCGTTCGCTGGAACGTCAAGAGCTGTTCACTCGTCTCGACGCGCTCAGTGCCGAACTGGTGCGACGGTACCGCGACGGTGAGGCAAGTGTCGATGGGCTACTCGCCGATGACTGAGCACAATACCGAATGACGACCGGGCCCGATCTGAGGACCGAGATCGAGGACCGCCTTGCGGATGTCGGCGAGTTCATCCGCAACCAGCGCGAGGTCGCGAGCATGTCGGTGCGGCGGCTGGCAGAAGCCGCCAACGTGTCGAATCCCTATCTGTCACAGATCGAGCGTGGCCTGCGTCGGCCATCGGCTGAGATACTGCAGCAGATCGCCAAGGCGCTCAAGATCTCGGTCGAGACGCTGTACGTTCGGGCGGGCATCCTGACCGACGAAACCCCGAGCGAGATCGGCGTTCGAGAAGCGATCGGCAGCGATCCATACCTGACACCAGAGCAAAAGCAGGCGCTGGTCAACGTCTACGAGAGTTTCGTTGCAGCCGCCCCGACAGCTCCCGAACCGGCCGAGCGCTCTGCACGGCGTAAACCGGCCCCGCGCAAACCGACCCCGCGCGAACCGGCACAGCGTAAACCGACCCAAAGCAGTTGACCCTCACGCACCGGAGGGCGCGCCGCCGCCGGCGATGAGTAGTCGAACCTCACGTGCCGCAGGGCGCGCCGCCGCCGGCCCGTGAGACGATCTGCGCCCATGGCCCATTTCCGTCCCGAATGGTGGGACAAGTCACGACCATGGGGGTGATCCATTCCAACCGGGTAGGCAGGACGGGTCCCCGGCTCGCCGCTTCGCAATGACCAAGATGCAGCCGACATCGGCAACTGCCTCACAGAGGCCACCGCGCACGTCGAAGTCGGTGATCCGGTTGGTGTGCCAGCCGATCATTGCGCCCTTGCGGTCGCGGTGTTTGTCACGGTGTGACTCCACGTCCCCGGCGTGCCAGAAAGGGTGATCTACCTCGAGTGCCTCTCGGAACTCTGGCCATGCGAAGTCGAGCCTGATCCGCCGACCATCCGGAGTTGCAGTTCCCGCTGACGCTTCCGGATGGTCGGCG
>JANOEM010000498.1:0-9632 GCA_031413195.1 Actinomycetes bacterium | reverse complement strand
GCACCAGGGCTGGCGGTCGATGGTGACGCCAAACTCCGCAGCGAACGCGTCCAGCATCCCTCGGTCGACGTACCAGTACACGACGCCTCGACGTGGGGCGTCCCCACGATGCTCTGACAGATGGATGGTTGTCGCGTCGCGTTTCAGGAACGCATACGCCGGAAATCCTGGTTCGAAGCGGTGCACGCCCTCCAGTACGAATCCCAAGCGCGAGTACCACTGCGCGGCAAAATCGGCATTCTCGACCCTGAGGATCGGAACCAGCTCATCGGCCCGCTCGTCCATGATCAGGATTGTCCCACACCCTGTCGGACGTCCCAGATCGCCGGGTGAGCGGGTGCTGCGTCGGCTGGCGCGACACTGGCGGCATGACAGCGATACCGTCGATCAGGTGGACGACGCTCACCGTCGACTGCTCCGACGCCGAAGTGCTCGGCGCGTTCTATTCGCGACTGCTCGGCTGGGAGGTCACCGCTCGCGACGGCGTGGGCTGGTTGCAGCTCCGCAATCCTGAGGGCGGCATCGGCCTGAACATCCGGGCCGAGGAAGCGTACGAGCCGCCGGTCTGGCCCGAGCAGCCCGGACACCAGGCGAAGATGATGCACTTCGAAGTCCTCGTGAACGACCTCGACACGGCGGTTCGACTCGTTCTCGACTGGGGAGGCAATGAGGCACCGCACCAGCCAGTGGACCGCGACCGCTCGCGCCTTCGCATCATGCTCGACCCGGCAGGCCACCCCTTCTGTCTGTTCGTTGACGGCGAGTAGCGGCATCCACCCCGATGACTGCCCGAGCGCGGAGGCCGCCCCAGACCTCCGATTCCGCAGCCCGGCCCAGTTCCCGGTTGGCCGTTATCGGGCGGTCCCGTAACTCACGCGGGCAGGACCTCGTGGTCGCCGTCAGACGGCCTGGCCGGCTGACTTCCACGCGTGCACGAACCTTTGGTGAATGTGTGTGAGGGCCTTAATCACGAAAGCGCGGTTCGGCCCTTTGGAGGGCCGGAGCGCGGCGCCCGGAACTCTCGTTGGCACTCCGTTGGCACTTTTGGTCGGTCACTGGCGGTCGTTGACGGACTTCGGCGGTCACTGGCGGACACATCAGCCGGACTCCCTGTCGGAACATCTTCCCAGCTCAGGGGTAGCGGAGAGCACCAACAGCTGCTAATTTACGTTGCGGCTTCGACCTTCCCAGTACGGCGCACGCAGGTCCTTCTTGAGGACCTTTCCGCTCGGGTTGCGCGGCAGGGCGTCGATCCAATCGACGCTGGTGGGGCACTTGAAACGGGCAAGGTGCTCGCGGGCGTAGTCGATGATGTCCTGCTCGGTCACTTCGGAACCGGGTGCTTTGACGACCATAGCCTTGGCGGTTTCGCCCCAACGCTCGTGGGGCACACCGATGACGGCGACATCGGCGATTCCGGGGTGGGCCATCAACACGTTCTCGACCTCGGCGGGATAGACGTTCTCGCCGCCGGACACGATCATGTCCTTGACCCGGTCGTGGATGTACACGTATCCGTCCGCATCGAGGAACCCCGCGTCGCCGCTCTTGAACCAGCCATCCTCGGTGATCGCCTTGGTGGTTTCGGCCGGGTTCTTCCAGTAGCCCTTCATCACCTGCTGCGACCGGATCCAGATCTCGCCGACCTCACCGGTCGGCTGTTCCAGACCGGTGTCGTTGTCGATGATCTTGATCTCGACACCGGGACCGGGCACACCACAGCTGCGTAGCCGATGCTTGTTCGGGCCATCGACATCGTGATCATGCGGCGGCAGGTTGACCACGGCGCCAGTGGTCTCGGTCAGGCCGTACGCCTGCCAGAACTTGCACTTGAACACCTTCACGCTTTGGGCCAACACCTGCTCACTGATCGGCGAGGCCCCGTAGACCAGCACCTTCAAGCTGCTGTAGTCGGCATCGGCGGCGCCCGGCATCATCAGCATGAACTGCAACACCGCCGGCACGACGAAACCGTGCGAGATCTTCTCGTCGCCGATCAACGTGATCAATGCCGCGGGGTCGAGGTCACGGACGATGACGCTGGTGGCACCTTCGTACATCCCAGCGACCGCCCATCCACCGCCACCGATGTGGAACAGCGGCATCGCGATCAGGTTGATCGCATCAGCGCTGAGCTCCCAGATCTCCTTGGCCATCGGCAGCAGACCGAAGAAGTTGGAGTTGCTGAGCATCACACCCTTCGGACGCCCGGTGGTGCCGGACGAATACAGCTGGAAAGCGGTGTCATCCAGCGTCGCGGTTGCACCGGGGTCGGCCGCCTCGTGACGATCGACCCAGTCCTCATAGCTCTCGTATTTCGGGTGGCCACCGATCACCAGGATCTTTGTGACCGTGGTCAGATTGTCGGCGATGGCATCGAGGATCGAGACGAAATCCGGTCCAACGACCAACACCTTGGCGTCGGCATCGTTGACGATGTACTCGACCTCGGGGGCAGCGAGGCGCCAGTTGACATCGACGCTGACCGCGTTGAGCATCGAAGCACCGAAGAAGACCTCGAAGTGCTCGATCCCGTTCTTGTCCAAGAACGCCACCCGGTCCTGCACCCCGACGCCCTCGTCAGCGAGCGCGGCCGCGACCTTCTGGCTCCGATGCAGCAGGTCGGCCCACGTGAGTCGGCGGTCGCCCAGGACGAGTGCCAGGTTCTGCGCACGACCTACTCCATGCGCGCGAATGATGTCAGCAATGCTGTTGATCCCCATTTGCTCAACGTAGCGGAATCTCCCGCCGACGAAAAGGCCAGCCTGCAACAATCAGCGCGGCGAAAATCCGACCTGGAAGCTGCGCACGGCCCTTGCGAAGATGTTCGCCTCGACTTCGGGCTCACTGATCGGTTGCAGATCTTTCATCCGTGCAGACATCGCAGTCAGCAACGACTGCAACGTCGCCCGCGCAAGGTTGTTGCCGACGCAGAGATGCGTACCGAAACCGAATGCGATCTGCGGATTGGGGTTTCGACGGATGTCGAAGGTGAACGGGTCAGCGAACACGTCCTCGTCACGATTTGCGGACGGATACAGGAGCACGATCCGGTCGCCGCGATGGATGGTCGTGCCGTTGACTTCGGCGTCTGCGCCGGCCCGGCGGAACATGTTGTTAAGCGGGGTCACCCAGCGAAGGACCTCCTCCACGGCCGCCGGTACCAGCGACGAGTCGGCGGCGAGGGCATCCCAGTCAGCCGGGTGGTTGCAGAACTCGCGGATGCCGTGACTGATCGCCGTTCGAGTGGTCTCCGCTCCGCCGGAGATGAACAAACCGACTTCGTGGGCGATGGCCTCCGGCGGCAGCGGCACCCCGTCGATACGCGCGTGCAGCCACATCGAGATCAAGTCGTCGGCAGGACAGCCATTGGACGCTGCGAACGCCAACTTCTCCCCCGCGAGCTCACCGAGTCCGCCCATGAACTCGATGTTCGCGTCGATGAACTCGACGAAAGTGTGCCCGTCGCGCTCGCGCATGTCGATCCGCATCAGGCGCTCGCTCCAACTCTTGATCTGACGCCACATCGAATCCGGATAACCGAGCAGCCGGGCCGTCAATCGGGCGGGCAGCTGACCGGCGATCGCTTCGACGAGTTCGCACTCACCATCATCGATGATCGCGTCGATCAGTTCGGCCACGAGTGTGTCGATCTCGGGGCGACGATCTGCAACCTCGGCGCGGGTGAACTTGTGCTGCACCAGCATTCGTTGCTGGCGGTGACGAGGATCGTCCTGGGCGATCATGTTGATCTCGTCCGGTGACCAGATCGCCCGGTATCCCTGGCCGCTGAGGAAGACGTTGCTGCGCCGTTCCACTTCCATGATGTCGGCGTGACGGGTGATCCCCCACAGACCGTTGCGGTGGTCGCGGTACACCGGCTCGTTGGCCCGCATCCATGTCCAGGTGTCGTGAGGATTGCTGCGGTAGAAGTCGGGGTCGAGCAGATCGACGACCAGACGTTCGTTCTCGAGGGCGGTCATTTGACTACCTTTCCAGAAATCAGGTCAGGGCCAGCAGTTCGGCGAGGCGGGCGCGATACACCTCGATGTTGCGTTCCTTGATCGACTCGTAGCCGCGGATCAGATCCGGGAGCCCTGCGATCTCCAGAATGACATCGGCCGGCGCGTTCGATCGAGCAAAGCGCTGGATCAGATCGACATACTCTCCGACCAAGCGGCGCTCCGTGCGACGCAGTCGCGTGTAGCCGGGGATGTCGAACGGGGTGCCCCTCAGCCGACGACCGGCACGCAGTGCGACCAGCGCCGGAGTCGCCCACCTGCCGAGCCGGATCTTGTTGTGCATTCCCATCGAGCGCAGCAGCGGCGGATGCAGTTGCCACGTGACCCGGGCGCCCTTGCCCCCGACAGCCTCGGCGGCGGCCTTGGCCTCTGGGGCGAGCAGCAGCCGGGCGACCTCGTACTCGTCCTTGTAGGCCATCAGCTTGAACAGGTTGCGGCCAACGGCATCGATCAACGCCGCTGATGCCCCGGCAACGCGAAGGTCCTCGATCACGGCAAGATAACGGTCTGCATAGGCGCGGGATTGGTACGCAACGAGTTCGGCCGCCCGTCGCGCAATCATGTCCTGAACCGGACCATCGGTCGAGATCTCCGGGGTGTCGGCATCAACGGCATCCTCGGTCATACCGGCCGCGGCGAGAACGGAATCCCGGTCGACGATCCATTGCCGTCCCCAACGAAATGCCTCGATGTTGCGCGTCACGGCCACACCGTTCAGTTCGATCGCCCGCTCGAGGTTGGCCGAGCTGACCGGGAGTGCTCCAGACTGCAGGGCGATGCCGACGAGGAACACGTTGGCTGACGAATGGTCACCGAAGAGACCCGTCAAGACCTCGTTGGCCGGCGCGTAGTGGTTCCGGTCGGCACGGCTGCTGGCATCGAGGCGGCGCTCGATCGCGACCGACTCCGGATACTGCAGGCCGGGGTTCAACACCATCGCGCCCGTCGGCGTAGCCGAGACGGACCCGACAACGACCGTGCGATCGGGCGAGGCGCCCCGGATCTGGGAATCCGATGCAGCACCGAGCAGATCGAACGCCAGCATCAGGTCGACTTCGCCGGAGCCTGCCTTGTTCGAACCGGCTTGCTCGTCGCGCGTGATGCGCAGGTCGCTGACCACCGGACCGGCCTTTTGTGACAGGCCGGTCTGATCCAGACCACGGACCCGGAAACCCTGCAACATCGCTGCCGTTCCGATGATCTGGCTGACAGTGACGACACCGGTACCGCCGATGCCCGGCATCCGGATCACGTATTCGGCACCCGCCTCGGCCATCGCGGATTCGTCGAGATCGGGTTCTGGAATCGCCGCGGGTGCTACTGGCGCCACTGGCGCCGCCGTCGAACCACGCGTCGGCGTCGATCCTGGTCGCGATGCTTTCACCCAGCGGCCCGCCGACCCGAACAGCGAAGTCTTCGGCGTCACGGTTGCAAAGCTGGGACAGTCGCCATCGAGGCACGAGAAGTCGAGGTTGCACGTGCTCTGATCGATGCGTGTCTTGCGACCGAACTCGGTCTCGACCGGTTGGACCGACAGGCAGTTGCTCTTCTGACCGCAGTCTCCGCAGCCCTCGCAGACACGTTCGTTGATCAACACCCGAAACGGCGGCGTCGCAGCCTTGTCGCGTTTACGGAGCCGACGATTCTCTGCGGCGCAGTACTGATCGTGCAGCAGCACCGTCGTCCCCGGGATCGCGGCAAGCACCTCTTGCGCCTCGATGATCCGGCTCCGATCCCAAGCCTCGGCGCCTTCGGGCAACGGCACCGACCGGTACCGATGCAGATCCTCGGTGGTGATGATCACCCGCTTCACACCCTGCAGCAGCAGAATTCGAACCATCGTCGGGACATCGGCGGCGCCCTGCGCATTTTGTCCGCCCGTCATCGCGACCACACCGTTGACGAGGATCTTGTAGGTGATGTTGACGCCACTCGCGACCGCCCACCGAACAGCGAGTTGCCCGCTGTGGGCATAGGTGCCGTCACCGAGGTTCTGGAACAGGTGGGGGGTGTCGACGAACGGCGCCATGCCCACCCACTGCGCGCCCTCGTTGCCCATGCAGGTGAGCCCGACGATCTCTCCGACCCGATCGGGATCCATCATCGCAACCATTGCGTGACACCCGATCCCCCCGCCGACCAAGGCACCTTCGGGCACACGCGTGCTCGTGTTGTGCGGGCACCCGCTGCAGAAGTAGGGGGTGCGGTTCATCGAAAGCGGAATCAACGTCCGCGTGGGCGACGCCTGGCGCAACGGGGCGAGCCGTTCGTCGGTCAAGCGCTGGGCGAGCCGAGTTCGCAGTGGACCGACGATCGAGTCCGCATCGAGGGCACCATGCGGTGGCATCAACGGACGGCCTCGATCATCGCGCTTGCCGGTCATCAGCGGCCGGTCGGGTGCCGAGTACAACGCATCCTTGAAGATCGCCTCGAGCGTCGGATTCTTGTCCTCGACAACGACGATCTCGGTCAAGCCGATGGCGAATCGTCGCAGCAAGGGCGGATCGATCGGCGACGGCATCCGCAGTTGCAGCAATCGGATCCCGGCCCGGGAAATGTCCTCGTCGGACCGCAGTCCCAACATGTGCAGCGCTTGGCGCAGTTCGTGGTACGTGTGCCCGCAGGCCGCGAGGCCGATCCACGCGTCGGGCGGGTCGACCGTGATCACGTTGAGCCGGTTGTCGGCGCCATACTGCCGGGCGAGTTCGAGGCGAACCTCGAACAGTTCTCGCTCCAGTTCCAGCGTGTGCGGGGTCAGCAGCCCACCATCAGCGTGAGGCACGAAGGGTCGGCCGCCGACATCCATCGTCGGGATCACCGGCTGCACCCGATCGAGACCGAGGTCAATCGTGCCTGTGCCGTCGGCGACGGGAGCAACGATCTTCAGCGCGCTCCACAAGCCGCACGCTCGCGACATCGCGACGGCGTGGCGGCCGAGATCGAGAGCATCCTGGACGTCGCCGGGGGTGATGATCGGCATGTGCAGGCCGATCAGCGCTGCATCGGACGAACTCGGAAGTGTCGACGACTTGGCAGCGGCGTCGTCGCCCACCAACGCGACGGCGCCTGAGTTGCGATGGACCCCAGCAAAGACAGCGTGACGAAGCGCGTCACTTGCCCGATCGACGCCGGGCGTCTTGCCATACCAGTACCCCGTGATTCCTGCGTACCGACAGTCGTGCTGCTCCGCTGCGAGTTGGCTCCCCATCACCGCAGACGCGGCAAGCTCCTCGTTCAAACCGGGCGTGTGCACATAGGGCAGGCCACCCGAGAGTGACGCCGCGAGGTCTGCTTCGCGGTCGAAGCCGGCGAGCGGTGAACCGGGGTAGCCGGAGGCGAAGGCAGCCGTGTTCAGGCCGGCGAGGCGGTCGGCCCGCATCTGCTCGAGCGGTAGGCGGGCCAGCGCCTGGACCCCGGACAGGAACACCCGGCCGATGTCGCGCGTGTATCGATCGTCGAGTTGGTACTCGGGAGTGGTGCCGGGATCGTCAGGTCGGGACCGTACGGTGTCTGTCACTTCCCCATGCTGCCCTACTTTGCGACCCCCTTCGCGCGTTGTGACTCAGCCCACGTCAAGCCGTTCAGCGCATCGATGTCACCTGCCAGGCCGAGCACACGTTCGGCGACGATGTTGCGTTGCACGTCTCCAGTGCCACCGCCGATGGTCAGTGCCTGGCTGAACATGAACCCGTCATTCCAACCCGGATCCGTCAGGTCGTCCGGCGGCCGACCCGACGTCAGTCCCGTCGATCGCGGTGCGGCGCTGTCGCGCCCGTCCAGGCCCGTCAGCATCGCGTGCGCTCCGATCAGGTCGCGGGCGGCCGCCATGACGTGTTGGCCATGCTCGTCGGCGAGGATCTTGCGGATGCTGGCCTCCGGCCCTGGCTGCGTGCCGCGCAGTCGGGCGGACACTGTGCGCATGCGAATGAGATCCAACAGGGTGTGTTCGGTATAGATCGCGGCCAAACGCTGCCGCATCGATGGGTCGGTCACCCGACCATTGGCACGCACCGCGTCCAGCATCTGCAGCGCCGTCGGTCCACCACCCCACAGCACACCACCTGTTGACAGCGACACTCGTTCATTGCCCAGAGTCACCTTCGCCAGTCGCCAGCCGTCGTTGAACTCGCCGACCAGGTTCGCGGCGGGGAGGCGAACGTCGGTGAAGAACACTTCGTTGAACGTGTTGCCACCCGTCATCTCGGTGATCGGTCGAATTTCGATCCCGGGAAGGTCCATCGGGCAGATGAAGTATGAGATGCCCTTGTGCTTGGGGAGATCGGGGTCGGTGCGCGCGATCAAGATGCCGAACCGAGCGAACTGCGCCCCGCTGGTCCAGATCTTCTGTCCGTTGATCACGAACTCGTCGCCATCCTTGACGGCTCGAGTGCCGAGGTTGGCGAGATCACTACCACTGCCCGGTTCGCTGAACAGCTGGCACCAGAAATCCTGACCGCTCAACAAGGTCGGTAGGTATCGCTGCTTCTGCTCGTCGCTACCCGCGTACAGCAGCGTCGGCCCAGCCCAGCCGACGCCGATCGGATTCATCGGTCGACGAATGCCCGCCCGACTCAACTCGTCGTCGATGATCAGCTGATGAATCGGGTCGGCGCCGATCCCCCACGGCGCAGGCCAATGCGGCACCACGTATCCGGCCTCGGCCAACTGCTGACCCGATGGCTTGGGGTTCTCCGCGATCCATGCTCGAACGGTCTCGCGCCGTGAATCGTCCTCGGCCGGCAACTGGAAATCCATCGTTTGACCCTACGCACAAAGTCCGGACCGGTTCCGATCGAAAATGAGTACCGGGGACGCTCGGACTCCGCGATACTTCTGCCATGACTCACGCCACCGAGGAACAGCTCACAATCCGGACTGACGAAGTGCGCAAGTCCCCGACAGACAGCGGGTCGGTGGTGATGATCGTCCGCCGACCAACCGTCGACCAGCGCGAGGTGCTCGGCTCCGCCGAGCTCAACGTTGCCGAAGGGATCGCCGGCGATAACTGGAGTCAGCGATCCAGCAAGCGCACCGACGACGGCTCGCCACACCCCGACATGCAGCTCAACCTGATCAACTCGCGTGTATCGGCCATCCTCGCTGACGATCCCGATCAGCGCGCACTCGCAGGCGATCAACTGCACGTCGATTCAGCTACTAAACATGATAATAGCATAATGATTTAGCCGCTAGCGCTGGGTATAGTAACAGGCTCGGATTCCGTAACACCGACCCATAATCCTTGATCGCTATAAACGCCTTGTGAAACACCATTCGTCACTTGTGTAACGCCCGGTGACATATTCCGATAATATGCCTTAAAAGTGTTGATTCCTTGCGTAAGCCCCAAGCTCGAAATTTGCTGGAAAGTCCAGGCAGTGTGGTGTATGCAGCTTTGCCGTGGCCCCAGCAGACGAATGTCGGATTCGGGTACTGATCCGCCCTGATTTTGTCCGCGTGGTATAGCACTGTTTGAGTTGGGTATTAACCCTAAACCGCTCGTAACGCCATCATCTCCATAGCGCACTTGAGCAGGATTATAGTAAATGGCAACAGTGCCTAATGAATTGTTGGTAATAACAATGCTCACGGTCAGCGTCTGCCCCGGTT
>JANOEM010000497.1:0-33773 GCA_031413195.1 Actinomycetes bacterium | reverse complement strand
GCCGAGCAACGCGCTTCCAACGCTCGATCCAACGACGGTGCCGGCAGGCATACCTGAGTTCGAGCGGTTCAACGACATGCAGGACCGCTCGTTCGGTTCGGCCAACCATCGCCCGCAAGATCGATGTCGTGCACCGGGTCGAGGAGCATCAGGTCCTGCATGTCGTTGAACCGCTCGAACTCAGGTATGCCTGCCGGCACCGTCGTTGGATCGAGCGTTGGAAGCGCGTTGCTCGGCTCGGGCGCGCCGTCGGCAATCAAAAGCTCCTCGATCAACAGCCGTTCGAGGAACTCGGCGACTTCGGTCTCGCGGACTGCAACGCCGAACGTCTTGACGACGTCGTCGAAATCCCGCGGTTCGTCGAATGCATGCCAGATCCGGGTAGCTGTGTCGTTGAAGGAGAAGTAGAGACCGCTGAGGAGGTTCAAGACGACGGCTTCTCCGTCGAAGTCTTCGTCGATCACATCGGGCCTGTTCACGCGCAGTTGCCGTCTCATCCGTCTCCCGCTCCGTACCGTTGCGAACCCAAGACTACGAGGCGGTAGGAGAACTCGTACTGCTTCTCGGCCAGTTCATACTGCGGGAGGACGTCGGGGCCACAGCTTCCGGTGCCGAGGCCACGATGGCCGGCGTCGATGTTCACGATCAGTTCGTCCCGTGCAATCAGGTCGGTGGCAGTGGCCGCGGCGAACAGATCGGCAGCGGTGTGATGCCGTGCGGAGCAATGCATCGTCGTTGGACCGGTGGGCACGATCCGGACCCGATCACCACTGATCGGGTCGATGCATTCGAACCAACGGCAGTCGGTACGTAGTCCGAACTCCTGCGGCACCAGATACGGCATCGCGTCGGGCTCGGACTCCCACACGCCGACCATCGAACCGGAGTTTCGATCGGGGTAGTTCTCGGTTGGCCCGCGCCCGTACCAGCGGAGCCTGGTGAAGCGGGGCGGTAGCGAGAACGTCACGCCGACCCGCGCCGGCTGCGGGAACTCGTCGGGAAGCGTGACCGTGTGGTGGTACTCGGCGTTGCCATCGCTGTCGACGGTGCGGGTGCTGCGATGCTCGACGAGATCCTCGGCCGGGTGGTCAGCGAGCCCCGCCCGCTTCCAAGCGACCATCCCCCGACCGCCGATGCCGAGCCGTTCGGAGAGATCGGCGAGCAGCTTGAACCCGTCGTTGTCGGTCGGGGCTCGCCACAATTCGAGCTCGACTGGTGCGATGAGTAGCGAGTCGATTGCGCAGGGTGCGTCACCGAAGTCGTGGGTACCGGCGGCGGGCAGAGCGTCATTGGCCTCAGCGACGGAGAGAGCGACTTGGTCCCACGCAACGAGATGGCCGGCCGGAGCGCACCAACTGGCGCGACGTTGGTGGAACCGAATCGTCAGGAACACCTCACCACGGCTTGGGATGACGCACGGAAGCGGCACCTCGACAGCCGAGTGGGGGGCAATGTCGGGCAGGATCAGCTCGCCGCTTTCGGCGACGTTGCCGTCGACCAGCAACTGCCATTCCGCGCGCATCCAGCCGAGGTCCAGGAACGACTGCCGATTGGAGATCACCAGAGCCCCGGCGTTCGCAGCGAGGGTTGCGGTCACCGGACGGTAGACCCAGGCAACTTCGGCCATCGCGGGGTGCGGTTCCAGATCGGCAGACGTCAACCCATCGGCGACGAAGTTGCCGTCGTGGGGCTGCTCCCCGAACTGCCCGCCGTAGGCGAGCCGAACAGTGCCGTCGCCCAGGTACTGACGGATGCCGTGGTCCTTCCACTCCCACAGGAATCCTCCCTGCAGGCCCGGCGTGCGGGTGATGACGTCCCAGTAGTCGGCCAACGATCCATTGGAGTTGCCCATTGCGTGGCTGTACTCGCACATGATCAACGGGCGGGTCCCTGCTCCGTCTGCTCCGTAGGTCTCGATCGACGCAATGCTCGGGTACATCGGGCAGACCAGGTCGCTGGCCAACATCCCACCGTCCACCCAGTTGGTGTGGAACGGAGCTCCTTCATAGTGCAGCGGCCGATGTGGATCGTTGCGCCGGATCCACGCCGCAAGGGCATCGTGGTTGTCGCCGTAACCGCTCTCGTTGCCGAGGCTCCAGATGAGCACCGACGGATGGTTCGAATCGCGCTGCACCATCCGCGACCCTCGCGCCAACCACGCGGCGGCGTACCTGGAGTCGTTGCAGAGGCTGGTGTTGTAGGCGTGACTCTCGATGTTTGCCTCATCGATCACGTACATGCCGAGTTCGTCGCAGAGGTCGTAGAAGACGGTGTCGTTCGGGTAGTGGCTGGTCCGGACTGCGGAGATGTTGTGCCTGCGCATCTGGATCAGGTCGGCCCGAATGTCGTCGGCGGTCACCGCCTTGCCCCGGTCGGGGTTGTGGTCATGGCGGTTCACTCCGAACACCCATATCGGTTGTCCGTTGACCAGCAGTTGACGATCGCGGACCTCGACGTGCCGGAAACCCACCAGTACTTCGGTGGTCTGGGTCTCGTGACCGGACAAATCGATCAACGAGATCGTGGCCCGGTAACGCGTCGGCGCCTCGGCGCTCCACGGTTCGACGTCAGTGACTTCGCACGTCGTGACCGCCTGATGCCCGCTGAACACGTACGGCTGGGCGAAGCGGTGCGGGACACTCGCTGACTGGTCCTCACCGACCGCAATGCCATCCATCGTTGCGAGTCGGGTCGTCACCGTCCATCCCTTTTCGGGCGCAGACGAGAACCCGACAGTCGTCGTCAACGTCAGCACGCCGACACCGTCGTTGACGCGGAGATCGGCGACAGCGCGAACGTCGGCGATGTCGACCGCCGGGCGTGATTCCAGGAAGACCCCCCGGTGGAGGCCGGCCATCCACCACTGGTCCTGGTCCTCGACGTAGCTGCCGGCGCTGTACCGAATCACCACGATGGCGAGATCGTTGGCACCTGGTCGCAAGGCAGCAGAGATGTCGTACTCACTCGGCAGCCGGCTATCCGTGCCGTATCCGACGAACACGTCGTTGACCCACGCTGCATGCACGCTCTCGGCGCCACCGATGTGCAAAACGGTCTGGCGATCGAGCCATTCATCGGCGACGGTGAAGGTCCGCCGATACACCCCGGTCGGGTTTCGCTGCGGCAAGGCAGGAGGTGGACCCGGAAATGGCATCTGCACGTTTGTGTAGTGAGGCAGGTCTTCGACGATCGAGGCGGCGCCGTTGTGTGGAATCGTCCAGTTGCCCGGCACCGGTTGTGAGCCGGCTTGGGTGGCGCCAGGCGTTGGTCCGGGCGGTGTCGGTCTGGGCGGTGTTGGTCCGGTCACGGCACTCGGCGGGACGTCGTCGGGGTGCTGGAAGAGGGAGAATGCCCACGAGCCGTCGAGCGACTGATGGTACTGAGGGTCAACGAGCAGCGGCGCGTGCATCGCGAGGCGATGGATCGAGATCGTTTCCGGTTCGGCCCAGGGCCGGAGTGTTCCAATGACGGCAAGCATGTTGTCCTCGCAGGCGCCCAAGACTACCCGCGGCCCGTAGAATCCTCTTCTCGTGACGGGGGGAACGGTGTTCGATAATCAGGCTGGCGATGCTGACGAACCGGATATGGAACCGATCCATGTCATCGCTCCAGGTCGGGTCAATCTGATCGGCGAACACACCGATTACACCGGCGGACTCGTGATGCCGATGGCGATTGATCGGTGGACCGAGATCACCTGCCACCCTGACCAGCGGGTCGTGCTGACCTCTGCCGACGAATCCGAACTCGCCGATATCGCGACCACGATCACCGACGCGGCCTCCGTCGAACCCGCGTGGGCACGTTACGTCGCCGGGGTTGTCGCCGAGATGCAGCCGTCGATGGGGATTCGCGGTCACGTCACGACCACCATCCCGATCGGCGCAGGCCTGTCCAGCAGCGCCGCGCTCGAGGTCGCCGTCGCCGTGGCGCTCGGGTATCAGGGAGATCCCGTGTCCTTGGCCCAGTTGTGCCGTCGGGCCGAACACCGTGCCAGTGGGGTCCCGGTCGGGATCATGGATCAGCTGAGCATCGCCGCCGGCCGCGCCGGCCACGCGTTGTTGATCGACTGCCACGAGCTCACGGTGTCGCCGACCAAGCTGCCGATCGGAATCGATGTTGTGGTGCAGTTCACCGCAAATCGCACCCTCGTCGGGAGCCCTTACGCCGACCGGGTCGCCCAATGCGCAGCGGCCGAGGCCGAAATCGGTCCACTGCGAGAGGCTGCCCCGGGTGACGTCGATCGCATCGACGATTCGGTCACCCGCGCCCGAGCCCGTCACGTGGTGTCCGAGAACCAGCGAGTGCGCGACTTCTCGGCCGCTCTGCAAGCCGGTGACCTCGACTCGGTGGGGCAGTTGATGGTTGCGAGTCATACCAGCATGCGTGACGACTACGAGATCACCACTCCGGCCATGGATGCAGCGGTCGACGCTGCGTTGCGAACGCCCGGGGTATTCGGCTCGCGGATGACCGGCGGCGGCTTCGGGGGTTGCATCGTCTCGATCTGCGAGTCGGGCGCGCTCACCAAGGGTTGGGTCGTCTCCGCAGTCGACGGCGCCTGCCGCGTGCGCTGACCTTTCAGTTCTGGCACTTGTTCAGTTCGGCTGGTCGACTCCGATTACCCGCACAGAGACGCGGCGAGGGTTCGCCGGCCATGTGAACTCGACGTGGACCCCGCGAGCGTCGATCGCGCATGAAGATGGAACGACCGAGCACTCGCGCATCAATGCGGCCAGGATGCCGAGATCGCCCGCCGTGTCGCCTCGAGCGACCACGGTCGTTCCGTCCGCAAAGCGGATCCGGGCGTCGCTAAAGGTCGGTGCGACTTCGACGACACGCGCCGGGACGCCCCGATCGACCAACTGCTGGACGAGGCCGAGCAGCCGTCGCCCCCGAGCGTCGGCCTGTTCGTCTTCGATCGCCGAAAGCCGGGCGCTGATCTCGGCGGTGTCGGCGGGGTCGAAACCGGCTGACCCGATTGGATCTGCGGCGGGGGACGATCGATTGCCGCGATGCCACCGTGCGAGGAACACCGCCACCAGAGTCCCGACCGCGAGAACCGTGCCGATGGCCACAGGTTGAACAGCCGAAATGATGGGTGCCACTCGTTCATTCTCCACCGAAACCACCGCGCCGCACCACCAACCGCCCGCGATGCGCACATTCGCGCTGTTTGGCGGTGGAATCACCCCTGGATGATGGATAGAGTCTCAGCCTTGTGTTCGAAGGACCGTCTGGTCCGGCGCGCACAGACGTAACCGAAGTCCGTGTGCGCCCTCCAGCGTGGCAACAGCCAACACCGGGGGGAACCTCACGGCGACAATCGATCTCGATGCTCCGTTGGCCTTGCCTGCGGAGCATTTGCGTGAATGGTGTTCGTCTCCCGCCAATGGGGACACTCGACACCAGCCTCGTACCAACCAAGAACCCGGTCGCCCGGGTCCGGACGAAAAGGCTGCCGCCATGGCACAACAAGCGATCGTCGGCGAAAAAGTCGGCATGACCCAGGTATGGGCCGAGGACAATCGAATTGTCCCGGTCACCGTCTTGCGCGTCGAGCCGGCTCGCGTGGTTCAAGTCAAGACCACCGAACGCGACGGGTACACCGCCCTCCAGGTCACATACGGCCACAAGGACGCCAAGAAGCTCACCAAACCCGAGGCGGGTCACTTCGCCAAGGCCGGTGTTGCGGCTGGGCGGCGGCTGGTCGAACTGCGTCTCGAAAGCGTCGACGGGTTCTCGGTCGGCCAGGAGATCGCCGTCGACACCCTGACCAAGGGTCAGCGCGTCGATGTCACCGCTGTCAGCCGTGGCAAGGGCACGGCCGGCGTCATGAAGCGTCACAACTTCAAGGGCCAAGGCGCCAGCCACGGTAACCACAAGCACCACCGTGCGCCGGGCTCGATCGGTTCCTGCAGCTACCCGGGCCGCGTTCTCAAAGGCCTCAAGATGGCTGGCCACATGGGCAACGAGCAGGTCACCACGCTCAACCTGGAAATCATCGAGGCCGACCTCGAGCGCGGATTGCTGCTCGTCAAGGGATCGGTTCCCGGCCCAAACGGCGGTGTCGTCATCGTCCGCAACGCAGTGAAGGGGAAGTGACGCAATGCCTTCCGTAACTGTTCAGACCGTGTCCGGCAATGGGTCCGGCAATGGGTCCGGCAAGGCTGCCGGCAAGGGCAGCGCCAAGGCTGCGACCGTCGAGCTCGACGCCGACATTTTCGGTGTCCAGCCGAACGTGCCAGTCATGCACCAAGTCGTCACTGCCCAGTTGGCCCACCGTCGTGCCGGCACGCAGAGCACCAAGACCCGGGCCGAAGTCAGCGGTGGCGGCAAGAAGCCGTTCAAGCAGAAGGGCACCGGTAACGCCCGCCAGGGTTCGACCCGTGCTCCGCACTTCAGTGGTGGTGGTGTGGCCCTCGGGCCCAAGCCCCGCAAGTACAGCCAGAAGACCCCGAAGAAGATGATCAAACTTGCGCTTCGCTCGGCCCTGTCGGACCGTGCCAACGAAGGCAAGGTCGTCGTCATCGACAGCTGGGGCATCGACGCTCCGAGCACCAAGGCCGCTGTCGCCGCCCTCGGCACCCTCGGCCTGTCCGGTTCGGTGTTGTTGGTTCACAGCCGTGACGAGATCAACCTTGTCAAGAGCTTCCGCAACCTCCAGAACGTTCAACTGATCGAAGTCGGTGAGCTGAACGCCTATGACGTGTTGTGCAACCAGACGATCGTGTTCACTACCGCCAACCTTCCGACCGGAAACCCGATCGAAAAGACCGATGGCGAGCGAATGACCTTTGCAGCGAGTGCCACAGCAACCGCCGAGGGCCCACATGGCCCCGGCAGTCATGCTCCCAACGAGGACGGCAGCGAGCCGAAGGGTTTCGAGATCAAGGGCAACGCTCAGTCGATGCTGTATCACACGCCCGGTAGCCGCTACTACACCCAGACCATCGCCGAGGTGTGGTTCTCGACCGAGGAAGCCGCCGAAGTCGCCGGCTTCGCGAAGCCCGGTTCACAGGCCGCCGAAGCAGACGAAGCCGATGACGCCGACAGCAAGGACGAGTCATGAAAGATCCCCGCGACATCATCCTGGCCCCCGTGGTCTCGGAGAAGAGCTATGCCCTGATCGAACAAGGTGTGTACACCTTCAAGGTCCACCCCAGCGCGAGCAAGCCGGAGATCCACGATGCCGTCGAGGCGATCTGGGGCGTGAAGGTCACCAAGGTCAACACGCTCAACCGGGTCGGCAAGGTCACTCGCGCTCGCAAGAGCAATCGCAACGGCAAGAAGCCCGACACAAAGCGGGCCATCGTCACCCTGGCGGCGGGCAACGACATCCCGCTGTTCGAGAACTGAGACTGCAATGGCTATTCGTTCACGCAAACCAACCAGCGCCGGTCGTCGCTTCCAGACGTCGGCCGACTTCTCCGAGATCACCAAGACGACCCCGGAGAAATCGCTGATCGCACCCCGCACCCGCAGTGGCGGTCGCAACGTGTATGGCCGCAAGACCGCCCGTCACATCGGCGGGGGGCACAAGCGTCAGTACCGGATCATCGACTTCAAGCGCACCAAGGACGGTGTCGTCGCCAAGGTCGCGGCAATCGAATACGACCCCAACCGCACATGCCGGATCGCGCTGCTGCACTACGCGGACGGCGAGAAGGCATACATCCTTGCTCCCAAGAACCTCAATGTGGGCGACCACGTGATGAGCGGCCAGGGCAGCGACGTCAAGCCGGGCAACGCGATGCCGATGCGGTTCATGCCCGTCGGTACTGTCATCCACAACGTCGAACTGCGTCCCGGCGGCGGCGGCAAGATGGCCCGCTCGGCTGGTATGGCCGTGCAGTTGGTCGCGAAAGATGGACAGTTCGCCACCGTGCGTCTGCCCAGCACCGAGATGCGCCGAGTGCTCATCGATTGCCGGGCAACGGTTGGCGAAGTCGGCAACTCCGAGCACGAGCTCGTCACGATCGGCAAGGCCGGACGCAACCGCTGGAAGGGCATTCGCCCGCAGACCCGTGGTGTTGCGATGAACCCGGTCGACCACCCATTGGGCGGTGGCGAAGGGCGCACCTCTGGCGGACGCCCACCCGTTTCGCCGTGGGGCAAGCCCGAAGGTCGTACTCGCAACAAGAAGAAGGCGTCGCAGGACCTCATCGTTCGCCGCCGCCGTACCAGCAAGGGTCGGAGGTAATCATGTCCCGCAGCCTGAAGAAGGGCCCGTTCGTCGACGACCATCTGCTCAAGAAGGTCGATGCCATGAACGCGGTGAACGACAAGAAGGTCATCAAGACCTGGTCGCGCCGCAGCACCATCATCCCCGACATGGTCGGGCACACCATCGCCGTGCACGACGGCCGCAAGCACGTCCCGGTGTACGTCACCGAGTCGATGGTCGGTCACAAGCTGGGCGAGTTCTCGCCCACCCGGACCTTCAAGTACCACGCCGGCCAGGAGAAGAATTCGAAGGGTCGCCGCTGATGACCGGTCCAAAGCTCAACGAGAAGAACTTCGTCTCCGGCGAAAAAGGCGGCACGAAGGCTTCTGCGCTCTACATCCGAAGCTCGGCCAGCAAGGCCCGACTGGTGCTCAACATCATTCGTGACCTTCCGGTCAAGCAGGCCGACGAGATCCTCCAGTTCACCGACAAGGGCATCGCCGTGACGATCCGCAAGGTCCTGGCCAGTGCAGTGGCGAACGCCCAGCACAACGACGCCCAGGATCCTGAAGAACTGTTCATCAAGGCATGCTTCGCCGACGAGGGCCCGACCCTTCGCCGCTTCGCAGCCCGTGCTCGAGGCCGGGGCACTCGGATCAATAAGCGCACCTGCCACATCACCATCGTCGTCGACCGCCTGGACGATCTTCGTCTCGGCGTGTTGCAGGCCAAGGAAGCCAACAGCACAGCCGCCGGCCGTCGACGTGGCGCGACCACCAGCACCGCCGCTCGTCGTGAGCGCGTCGCTCGCAGCCGCGAGCGCGCTGCCGACCTCAAGTCCGGTGAGACGACAGATGACGAAGCCGTCGAGGTCGAGACGATCGAAGCTGTCGAGGTCGAGACGATCGAGGCTGTCGAGACGGTCGAGGTCGAGACGGTCGAAGCATCCGAAAGCGACGAGGTTGTCGAAGACACCCCCGATGCCGACGATTCCGCAGTAGAGGAGAAGAAGTAATGGGTCAGAAGATCAACCCATACGGCTTCCGTCTCGGTATCACGACCGACTGGAAGAGCCGCTGGTTCAGCGAGCGCGACTACAAGGAGTACCTCACCGAGGACTGGAAGATCCGTCGCGCCATCATGACCAAGCTGGAGACAGCCGCGATCAGCCGGATCGAGATCGAGCGCACCCGCGACAAGGTTCGGGTGGACATCCACACCGCTCGTCCGGGCATCGTCATTGGTCGGCGCGGCGCGCAGGCCGACGAGTTGCGGGCCCTGCTCACGCAGATCACCGGGAACCCCAAGGTTCAGCTCAACATCGTCGAGATCAAGTCTCCCGAACTCGATGCAGCCTTGATCGCCCAGGGTGTGGCCGATCAATTGATCAACCGCATCGCCTTCCGGCGTGCGATGAAGCGAGCAGTTCAGAACGCCCAAAAGGCCGGCGCGCTCGGTATTCGGGTGCAGTGTTCCGGCCGCCTCGGAGGCGCCGAGATGAGCCGCACCGAGTGGTACCGCGAGGGTCGGGTACCGTTGCACACGCTACGTGCCGACATCGACTACGGCTTCCGCGAGGCCAAGACCACCAGCGGCCGCGTCGGCGTCAAGGTCTGGATCTACAAGGGCGACATCTTGCCCTACAAGCCCCAGAACGATGACAAGATCATTCGTGAAGCAGCCATGGCTGTCGGAGAAACGTCGGGCGCACCGCGCAAGGTCGTTTCGTCGGCCGGGCGTAAGAAGTCCGATGACATCGCCGAGATCGAGACAGCACCGTTGCTGAAAGAAGCCGATCCCGAGTTCGAGAAGTTGCTCGACGAAGAAGAGCAGATTGCTCGCCGCACCAACGCCGGGCACGAAGCCCCGCACTTCCGTGGGGAGGACTGATCAACCATGTTGATGCCCCGTAAAGTCAAGCACCGCAAGCAGCATCGCGGCCGTACCCAAGGTCTGACCAAGGGTGGAGCATCGTTGAGCTACGGCGAATACGGCATCCAGGCGCTCGAGCCGGGATGGCTGTCAGCCCGCCAGATCGAGGCAGCTCGTATTGCCATGACCCGCGCGATCAAGCGTGGTGGCAAGGTTTGGATCTGCGTGTTCCCCGACAAGCCCGTCACGAAGAAGCCGGCCGAGACCCGCATGGGTTCCGGCAAGGGCAACCCCGAGTTCTGGGTTGCCGTCGTTCGACCCGGTCGCGTGCTCTTCGAGCTCAGCTTCCCGAACGAAGAGCAGGCCAAGGCAGCTCTCGAGAAGGCAATTCAGAAACTGCCGATCAAGGCACGCGTGATCACGCGTGAAGAGGTGATTTGAGATGGCCAACAAGAGCAAGGCTCAGAAGAACACCGAACTCAGCGAGCTCGATCTGGCCGGTTTGGTCGACGAGCTTCGTGCCACCAAGCAAGAAGCGCTCAACCTGCGCTTCCGCAACGCAACGGGGCAACTGGAGAACGTCGCTGCAATCAAGCATGCCCGCCGCCAGATCGCCCGTATCAACACCCTCATCCGTCAGCGTGAAATCGCTGCCGCCGAGGCCGGGAAGTGAGCCCAGTCATGCCTGAAGTCGAATCAACCGACACATCGATCACCCGCAACGCGCGCAAGGTGCGCGAGGGCGTGGTCGTGTCCAACAAGATGGACAAGACCGCAGTCGTCGCCGTCATCGAACGCGTCCGTCATCCCAAGTACGGCAAGTTCATGATGCGGACCAAGAAGCTGTATGCCCACGACGAGACCAACGACGTGAACATCGGCGATCGGGTCCGCTTGATGGAGACCCGCCCGACGAGCAAGAACAAGCGCTGGCGCGTCACGGAAGTCCTGGAGCGTGCCAAGTGATTGAGCGCAGCGAGAAGTTGGAGGTAGCACGGTGATTCAGCAGGAATCTCGTCTTCGGGTCGCCGACAACAGTGGCGGCAAGGAAGTGCTGTGCATCAAGGTGCTCGGCGGCACGCGCCGTCGGTACGCATCGATCGGCGACATCTTCGTCGCAACAGTCAAGGATGCAATCCCCGGCGCCGGTGTCAAGAAAGGCGATGTCGTCAAGTGCGTCGTCGTCCGCACGAAGAAAGAGAAGCGCCGTCCCGACGGCAGCTACATCCGCTTCGACGAGAACGCCGCTGTCATCATCAAAGACGATCTCACCCCGCGTGGTACCCGCATCTTCGGACCAGTCGGACGTGAGCTGCGTGACAAGAAGTTCATGCGCATCGTCTCGCTCGCCCCGGAGGTGTTGTGATGAAAATCCTGAAGGGCGATCACGTCATCGTCATCTCGGGTAAGGACAAGGGTAAAGAGGGCGAAGTCGTTCGTGCCATCCCGAAAGACGACAAGGTCGTCGTCAACGGTGTGAACACGGCGAAGAAGCACCAGAAGCCCCAGCGTCAAAACCAGCAGGCCGGCATCATCGATGTCGACATGCCGATCCACACCAGCAACGTCATGCTCGTCCACAAGGGCAAGCCGACCCGTGTTGGCTACAAGATCCAAGCCGACGGCACCAAGGTGCGAGTCGCCAAGCGAACCGGCGAGGTGATCTCATGAGTACTGAGACAACCACCGAGACCAAGTCTCTGCCGCGCTTGAAGCAGAAGTACAACGACGAGGTCAAGGCTGCACTGATGGAATCCCTCGGGATCCAGAACGTGATGCAGGTCCCCACCTTCGAAAAGATCGTGATCAACATGGGCGTCGGTCGGGCAACCCAGCAGCCGTCGTTGCTCGAGGGCGCAGTCGCCGACCTCACCAAGATCGCAGGCCAAAAGCCGATCGTCACCAAATCGAAGAAGTCGATCGCGGCGTTCAAGCTTCGTGAGAACCAAGCCATTGGCTGCAAGGTCACCCTCCGCGGTGACCGGATGTGGGAGTTCCTCGATCGCTTGATCGCTTGATCGCGGTTGCCATCCCCCGCATCCGCGACTTCCGTGGCCTGCCGGCGCATTCGTGGGATGGTCGGGGCAACTACACATTCGGTCTCAACGACCAGATCGTGTTCCCCGAGATCGACTACGACAAGATCGATGCCCCTCACGGCATGGACATCACCATCGTGACGACAGCAGCGACAGATGCCAATGGCCGAGCATTGCTCGATGCCTATGGCTTTCCGTTCAAGCGGGGCGCAGAAGCTGCCGCCGCACCGAGAAAAGTCAAGCGCCGTGGTCCGGTCCGCGGTGGCTCCAGGGCGAAGAAGTAGTACGGAAGGCACCGAGAACCATGGCCAAGAAGTCTCAGATCAACAAAGCGGCGGCGACGCCGAAGTACAAAGTGCGCGGCTACACCCGCTGCCGCCGTTGTGGGCGCGCTCGTTCCGTTTACCGTAAGTTCGGCCTCTGCCGCGTGTGTCTCCGAGAGATGATTCACGCGGGCGAAGTGCCGGGCATGACCAAGGCAAGTTGGTGAGCAGCCATGTTGACTGACCCCATCGCAGACATGCTGACCCGAATCCGCAACGCAAACACAGCGATGCACGATGAAGTGCCCATGCCGTCGTCGAAGCAAAAGATCGCACTCGCGAAGATCCTCCAGTCGGAGGGTTTCATCTCGAGCTTCAGCGTTGCTCCGGCCACCAAGGGACCCGGCGAAGTACTGACCGTCCAGATGAAGTACTCGCACGAACGTGCCCGCACGATCTTGGGCATCAAGCGAGTTTCCACCCCCGGCCTGCGCGTGTACCGCAAGGCGACCGATGTACCTCGCGTGCTCGGTGGTCTGGGTGTGGCTGTCCTATCCACCAGTTCGGGATTGCTCAGCGACCGTGAAGCGCGCAAGCGCAACATGGGCGGCGAAGTCCTGTGCTACGTCTGGTGAATCGAGCCTCCTGATGAGCCGTATCGGCAAAGCACCAATTCTTGTTCCCGCAGGCGTCGACGTCACCGTTGCGTCCGGGACCGTCACCGTCAAGGGTCCGAAAGGCACCCTGTCGTTCGGGGTACCCGGTGAGATCACCGTCCGCAAGGACGACGCCAACCTTGTCGTCGAGCGCCCGAATGACGAGCGTGAGAACCGCTCGTTGCACGGACTGACCCGCACCCTGGTCAACAACATGGTCGTCGGCGTCACCGACGGCTTCTCGAAAGAACTCGAGATCATCGGCGTTGGTTACCGCGCCGAGGCGCAGAGCCCGAACAAGCTCCGTCTCGCTCTCGGTTTCAGCCATCCCGTCATCGTCGACGCTCCCGAGGGAATCACCTTCGAAGTGCCGGTGCCCACACGAGTCATCGTCAAGGGCATCGACAAGGAAGTTGTCGGCCAGGTTGCCGCCAACATCCGCAGCATCCGCAAGCCGGAGCCCTACAAGGGCAAAGGCGTGCGCTATCTCGGTGAGAATGTCCTGCGCAAGGCCGGCAAGACCGGCAAGAAGTAAGGCAGACAGACATGAGTGATAACGCCAAAGTTCGCCGCAATTCGCGGATCCGCCGTCATGGTCGGGTTCGCAAGAAGATTCATGGAACAGCCGCTCGTCCGCGTCTGGCAGTGTTCCGTTCCAACAAGCACATCGTGCTCCAGGTCATCGACGACGAGACGGGCACCACATTGGCTGCCGCTTCGACGAACGAGGCCACCGAGCGTTCGGCCGGTACCGGAAGCAGCGTTGCCGCTGCGACCCGGATGGGTCAGCTCGTCGCCGAGCGGGCAAAAGCCGTTGGCGTTGAGAAGGTTGTATTCGATCGTGGCGGTTTCGCCTATCACGGTCGTGTTGCTGCGGCAGCTGATGCCGCTCGTGAAGCAGGTCTGGAGTTCTGATGGCTGGATTTTCATACACCAACAACAATCCCGCCGCTGCCCCTGAACCGGGTGGTTTGCGTGAGTCGCGGGTTATCGCGATCAACCGCGTCGCCAAAGTCGTCAAGGGTGGTCGTCGGTTCTCCTTCACCGCACTCGTCGTCGTCGGCGACGGCAATGGTCGGGTCGGTCTCGGCTACGGCAAAGCAAAAGAAGTGCCGCTGGCAATCCAGAAGGGCACCGAAGAGGCCAAGAAGAGCCTGTTCGATGTCGCGCTCGCCGGCAGCACCATCACCCACCCTGTGCTTGGCATCACCGGCGCCGGCCGGGTCCTGATGAAGCCCGCTGCGCCCGGTACCGGGGTCATCGCCGGTGGCGCAGCCCGCGTCATCTTGGAAGAGGCCGGCGTGCACGACATTCTGTGCAAGTCGCTCGGCTCGGCCAACGCGATCAACGTTGCTCGGGCAACCATCCAGGGTCTGCAATCGTTGCAGCGCCCCGACGAAGTTGCAAAGCGCCGCGGTCTGAACGCCGACGAATTCGTGCCGAAGGGCCTGCTCAAGGCCTACAACGACCGCAAGGCCGCTGTCGCAGCGGGAGAAACTCACTGATGGCTACGTACAAGCAGAACGGCGATCACACCGACGCCGCACACCTGGTCGTCACGCTGGTTCGCTCCGGTATCAAGGCCAAGCCGAAGAGCCGCGGCACGCTGCGAGCGCTCGGCCTGAAGAAGATCGGTGACACCAACACCCTGCCCGACCGCCCCGAAATTCGCGGGATGATCGCCCGAGTTCCCCACCTCCTCTCCGTCGAAGAAAAGTCCGTCGAAGAAAAGGCCGGCGCCTGAGGCGCCCGGCTCACTGAATCCGAAAGAGCATCAACATGCGCGTAGACGAACTCTCACCGGCGCCCGGCGCCAACAAGGCGGCCCAACGTGTCGGCCGTGGTATCGGCGGCAAGGGCGGCAAGACCGCCGGACGGGGTACCAAGGGTCAGCAGTCCCGTGGCCGGGGCAAGGTTGCCCGAGGTTTCGAAGGTGGCCAGATGCCACTCAAGCAGCGAGTCCCCAAGTTGAAGGGCTTCAACAACCCGTTCCGGGTCGAGTACACCGCTGTCAACTTCCACTCGATCGTCAAGGTCGGCCTGACCGAGGTTTCTCCGGAGACGCTCGTCGCCAAGGGCTTGCTGCGCAAGGGTGACTACGTCAAGGTGCTCGCCTACGGCGAACTGACCGGCCGGATCAATGTCAGCGCCCACGCTGTCTCGAAGTCGGCCGAAGCAGCCATTACTGCTCTCGGCGGCACAGTCACGATCGTGCCGATGCCGTTCAAGGTTCGTCCAGCAGCCCAAGGTAACCAGTTCACCAACCGTTAGTCTCTGGCCGCGAGTTTCAGCCGTGAGTTCCATCGATTTCGTTTGAGGAGTTGTTTGTGCCTGTCCTGTCGAACATGAAGAACATCTTCAGGGTTGCAGACCTGCGGAACAAGGTCCTGTTCACGATTCTGGTCATCGGGCTCTACCGCCTGGGCGTTGCCATTCAGGTGCCCGGCGTCGACCAACTCGCCGTCGACCAACTTCGTGACTCCGCAGAAGGCGGCGGAGCGCTGGGCTTCCTCAACCTGTTCTCGGGCGGAGCGTTCAGCAGCTTCTCGGTCTTTGCGTTGGGGATCATGCCCTACATCACGGCCAGCATCATCATGCAGGTCCTCGGTGTGGTGATCCCCAAGCTCGAGCAACTCCAGCAAGAGGGCGCGGTCGGCCAGCGCAAGATCACCCAGTACACCCGCTACCTCGGCATCGGTATCGCGTTGCTCCAGGCGGCCGGGCTGACCTTCATCTTCGGACAGGGTCGCGGCAGTGCATTCTTCGGCGCCGGTCAGAGCGCACCCGATGTCCAACTGTTGCCGGAGTTCATGCCCCGCGCATTGTTGGTGATCGCCACCCTCACCGCTGGGACCGCGTTGGTCATGTGGATGGGTGAGTTGATCAGCCAGCGCGGAATCGGCAACGGAATGTCGATGATCATCTTTGCCTCGGTCGTGTCCAGCCTGCCCGTGAGCTTCCTGCGAATCTGGAAAGAAGAGAGCAAGATCCTGTTCTTCCTGCTTGTTGCGCTCGTGGTCGGCATCATCTTCGCCGTCGTGCGGGTCGAGCTCTCGCAGCGGCGCATCCCCGTGTCGTTCGCAAAGCGCCAGGTCGGACGACGGATGTATGGCGGACAGAACACCTACATCCCGCTCAAGGTCAACCAGAGCGGTGTCGTGCCGATTATCTTCGCCAGCTCGGTGCTGTTGCTGCCGGTCCTGCTCACCAACGTGCTCGGTTCCGCCGAGGGTTGGCGCGGGTCGATCACCAACTTCGTCAACGACTACATCGTCAACAGCCAGAACGCCGTGTATGCGATCCTGCTCGCAACGCTCATCGTCGCCTTCGCGTACTTCTACAACTCGATCGCCTTCGACCCGATCCGCCAGGCCGATCAGATCCGTAAGCAGGGTGGCTTCATCCCGGGCATTCGTCCTGGCGCGCAGACCGAGCGATATCTCGCCAAGGTCGTCAACCGGATCACCCTGCCCGGTGCGGTGTTCGTCGCAGTGATCGCGCTCTTGCCCTATGCGTTGTTGTGGATCTTCGGGGTGCAGGGCTTCCCGTTCGCTGGTACCACGGTGTTGATTGCGGTTGGCGTTGCGCTCGAGCTGATGCGTCAGATCGATAGTCAGCTCACGCTGCGCAACTACGAGGGTTTCCTGAAGTAGCCCGATGATCCCGGGTGCTCGGCTCATCATTCTCGGTCGTCAGGGGGCGGGGAAAGGTACCCAGTGTGTTCGATTGTCGCGCCACTTCGTGGTGCCGCACATCTCTACCGGTGACATGTTGCGCGCCGCAGTGCGTGAGGGCACACCACTCGGAACGGCGGCGAAGGCCGTGATCGAGGCAGGTGGCCTCGTCGGCGACGAGATCATGGTCGGCATCGTCGAGGAGCGCCTCGACCGAGATGACGCTCGTACCCGCGGCTACATCCTCGACGGCTTTCCGCGAACCGTCGGTCAGGCCAAGGCCCTCGATGCAATAACTGCCGAGCGACCGATCGACGCCGTGATCGATCTCGACGTTCCTCGCGCGCTCGTGCTGCAACGGCTTTCGGCACGCCGGGTCTGTCGGGATTGCGGAACGAACTACGTCGCATCAGGCACCGAGCGGCAGCCGTGGATCTGTGACGTCTGCGGTGGAGACGTCACGCACCGAACCGACGACACACCCGACGCGATCAACAACCGCCTCGACCTCTACGAACAACAGACGGAACCGTTGATCGAGTTCTACGGGACGAACGATCGATTGACCGTGGTCGACGGGGTTGCGACTCCCGACCAGGTGTTCGCCCGGTTGACCAGCGCGGTCGAAGCCAGCAGACGCAACTGATGGCTCGACGTGGCGCGGTACTCGGCGCCCGCACGCCAGACCAATTGATCCAGATGCGTGCGGCAGGACGTGTGGTTGCAGAGATGCACCATGAAATCCGTGCCGCAGCTCGTCCGGGCGTGACGACAGCAGCGCTCGATCAGGTGGCGCGAGCGGTGCTTTCCCGTCGCGGTGCAGCCTCCAACTTCCTTGGCTACCACGGCTATCCGGCGGTTATCTGCGCGTCGGTGAACGACGAGGTCGTGCATGGGATACCTGGTCAACGGGTGCTCGTGGACGGCGATTTGCTGTCGGTCGACTGCGGAGCGATCATCAACGGCTGGCACGGCGACGCGGCGTTCACGATGCCGATCGGATCTGCCACATCCGACACGCTGCGGCTGATCGACACGGCGGAACGCGCACTTGCAGCAGGTATTCGCACAATGGTGCCAGGAGGTCGGCTGGGCGACATCGGTGCGGCGATCGAAGCGATCGTCTCGGTGGCCGGCTTCGGCAGCCCGCTGGACTACTGCGGTCATGGAATCGGGCGGGCGATGCACGAGGAACCAGACGTCGAGAATCGAGGAAGAAAGGGCAAGGGTCCGGCCTTTCAGGCCGGAGTCACGCTTGCGCTCGAGCCGATGCTGATCGCCGGTGGGCACGATTCGGTCCACGAGCTCGATGACGGATGGACGGTCGTCACCAACGATGGGTCCTTCGCCGCGCACGTCGAGCACACCGTGTGTGTGACCGACCACGGCCCCGAGATTCTCACCAGGTTGTGATCCTGCTCGTATCCCCGACTGCCTCGCCGAGATTTGCTATCTTTTCGGGCCGGAAGTTCCCAGGTCGGGCTTTGCGTTCGGAAAAGCGGGCGGTAGCATTGCTCCTCGGCCGTAGCAGGGCTGCGCGCACGCAGCCCCGTCATCGCCACTTTGTCCGCCACTGTTGAGGAGGCTGTTCTGGCCAAGCCGAAAGAAGACGCCATCGTGCTCGAGGGCACCATTGTCGAGTCGTTGCCGAACGCGATGTTCCGCGTCGAACTCGAGAATAGCCACAAGGTGCTGGCTCACATCTCCGGGAAAATGCGCATGCACTACATCCGCATCCTTCCGGGAGACAAGGTTCAGGTAGAACTCACTCCCTACGACCTCACCCGAGGTCGTATCACATATCGCTACAAGTAAAGGCCCCCCATGAAGGTCCGACCGAGTGTCAAGAAAATCTGCGAGAAGTGCAAGGTCATTCGCCGGCACGGTCGCGTCATGGTGATCTGCGAAAACCCCCGTCACAAGCAGCGCCAGGGCTGAAGAACAGGAATATAGGAACTCACGATGGCTCGTATTTCAGGTGTCGACATCCCTCGCGAGAAGCGGCTGGAGATCGCACTCACCTACATCTTCGGAATCGGCAAGCCGACAGCGCAGAAGATCTGCGCCGACGCCGGCCTCGACCCGAACACCAGAGTTCGCAGCCTGACTGAGGACGAAGTCAACCGCATTCGCGCCGAGGTCGAAAAGCACACGGTCGAGGGTGACCTGCGCCGCGAGGTGCAGCAAGACATCAAGCGCAAGATCGAGATCGGTTGCCTCCAGGGCATCCGCCACCGCAAGGGCCTGCCCGTGCGTGGTCAGCGCACCCACACCAACGCTCGTACCCGCAAGGGACCGAAGAAGACCGTTGCCAACAAGAAGAAGGCCGTGAGGAAGTAGCGATGGCAAAGCCAAAGCCAGGAGGACGTCGTCCCCGCAAGCGCGAACGCAAGAACGTCACCGTGGGCATCGTCCACATCAAGAGCTCGTTCAACAACACCATCGTCAGTGTCACCGACACAGAGGGCAACGTCATCTCGTGGGCGTCCTCGGGCGCAGTGGGGTTCAAGGGCTCTCGTAAGAGCACGCCATTTGCCGCGCAGATGGCAGCCGACAAGGCCGCCCGCGCTGCCATGGAGCACGGTCTGCGACGTGTCGAAGTTCAGGTCAAGGGTCCCGGTTCCGGCCGTGACACTGCTGTCCGTTCGATCCAGAACACCGGCCTCGAAGTGACCTCGATCAAAGACGTCACGCCATTGGCCCACAACGGCTGCAGCCAGCCGAAGCGCAAGAGGAACTAGATATGGCTCGTTACACCGGACCAAAGGTGCGCATCTCGCGTCGTTTGGCAACCAACATCTTCGAGAACGAAAAGGGTCGCAAGGCTCTCGAGCGGCGCCCGTTCCCACCCGGCCAACACGGCCGTACCCGCCGTCGCAACGCCGGCAGCGAGTACCTGGCTCAGTTGCAGGAGAAGCAGAAGGCCAAGTACATCTACGGCGTCCTCGAGCGTCAGTTCCGCCGCACCTACGAAGAGGCCAACCGAATTCAAGGCCCCACCGGCGAGAATCTGCTCCGCCTGCTCGAGCAGCGCATCGACAACGTCGTGTACCGCGCCGGATGGGCCGAGACCCGCCCTCAGGCTCGCCAGTTCGTGAGCCACGGCAAGATCCTGATCAACGGCAAGCGCGTCGACATCGCGAGCGCCCGAGTGAAGAAGGGCGACGTCGTCTCGCTTCACGAGAAGGCACGCAACATGATCGTCATCCAACACAACCTCGACGTGCTCGACCGCAAGGTCGTTGGCTGGCTCGAGGTCGGCGATGGCGGCAAGCAGGTCACGGTCCGCGACCTCCCTCAGCGCGAGCACATCGATGTGCCCGTGCGCGAACAGCTCATCGTCGAGCTGTACTCGAAGTAAACGAACCCGAAAGGACCGAGGCACCTCCATGCTCGTCATTCAGCGCCCCACCGTCGAGGCAATCGGCGAAGAATCCGACAATCGTCAGCGTTTCGCTGTCGGCCCGCTCGAGCCCGGCTTCGGCCACACGATCGGCAACTCTCTCCGACGCACACTGCTTTCGTCGATCCCGGGTGCTGCCGTCACGGCCGTTCGCTTCGACGACGCGTTGCACGAGTTCGACACGATCGCTGGCATCAGCGAAGACATCACCGACATCATCCTCAATCTCAAGGACATCGTCCTGACAAGCTTGAGCGACGAGCCGATCGTGATCCGCCTCGATGTCCGTGGCCCGACCGAGATCACCGCAGCCGACATCAAGTGTCCTGCAGATGTCGAGATCCTCAACACCGAACTGCACATCGCGTCGCTCAACGTCAAGGGGCGCCTGGCCGTGGACCTCACGGTCGAGCGTGGCCGCGGTTACCTCAGCAGCCACCGCGAGAACGACAATCGAGTGATCGGTGTGATCCCGATCGACGCGATCTTCTCCCCGGTTCGGCGCGTGATGTTCGAGATCGAGCCCACCCGCGTCGAGCAGAGCACCAACTACGACCGCTTGGTGCTCGACATCGAGACCGACGGCAGCATCGCTCCCCGCGATGCGCTCGCATCGGCCGGCGCGACGCTGCGTTCGTTGGTCGACTTGGTGGCAAGCCTCAGCGACGAGCCGCAAGGACTCGAACTCGGCGAAGTTGCCGCGAGCAGCGCGTCGTCTCCCGACCTGGAACTGCCGATCGAGGACCTCGATCTCTCCGAGCGTCCCCGCAACTGTCTCAAGCGGGCGCAGATCAATTCGATCGGCGAGCTGCTCACCAAGACCGAAGACGATCTTCTCAACATCACCAACTTCGGGCAGAAGAGCCTTGACGAGGTCAAACAGAAGCTCGACGAGCGCGGCCTGACGCTGCGCGGCTGAACAATCCCGCTGAGACGCAACACCTGAAAGAGGCACCACCATGCCGGCAACACCCCGCAGAGCACGCAACTTCGGTGGCAGCTCGCAACACCAGAAACTGATGATGGCCAACCTGGCCGCGTCGTTGTTCGCCGCCGAAGGCATCGTGACGACCGAGGCCAAGGCAAAGGCTTTGCGACCGATCGCCGAGAAGCTGATCACCAAGGCCAAGAAGGCGACCGACGATGACCCGATGCGGATCCACCGCATTCGCCAGATCCAGAGCTACCTGGGCGACCGGGAGATGACCCACAAGCTCGTCACCGATGTTGCGCCCCGCTACACCGAGCGCAACGGTGGCTACCTGCGCATCCTCAAGCTCGGACCGCGCCAGGGCGACAAAGCCCAAATGGCTCGTATCGAACTGGTCTGATTCCGTGCCGGAAGACGGCGCCGAGAACATCGTGAACGAACCCGTCGCACTGCGGCGGGTTCGTCTCGTTGTTGCCTATGACGGTGCGGCCTTTCGCGGATTTGCGATCAACGACGGGGTCACCACGGTTGCGGGCATGCTGACGGAGGCGCTGTCGCGCGTCAGTCGACACCCCGTCCACCTCGTTGGTGCGGGCCGGACCGACGCCGGTGTTCATGGTTGGGGGCAGGTTGTCAGTTGCGACCTCCCGGCGACCAGCGACCTCGATGCAGTCGTTCGCCGGGTCAATCGGCTCTGTGCGCCCAACGCCGTCATTCGCAGCGGGCACTGGACCGACAACGAGTTCAATGCTCGTTTCAGTGCCAGTTGGAGGCACTATCGCTACACCGTGCTCAACTCGCCGGTCCCCAATCCTTTGCTCGCTCCGACGTCGTGGTTCGTCCACCGTCCGTTGTCGCTGCCGGCGATGCGACTGGCATGCGATCCACTCATCGGCGAGAACGACTTCACGTCGTTCTGCCGCGCGCCCGCACAGATTCCCGGAGCCCCCGCCGCGTCGATGCACCGCCAGGTGATGATCGCGCGCTGGAGCGATGTCAGCGCCGACTTCGGTGCCTTCACAACCGATCAGCGGGTCTTGCGCTTCGAGATCAGAGCCAACGCGTTCTGCCACCAGATGGTCCGGTCGATAGTCGGGATGATGATCGACGTCGGAACAGGCGACAAGCATGCCGGCGAGATTCGGGGCATCATGCACGCCAAGGATCGCCGTGCCGCGCCGCGCCTCGCGCCGGCTCACGGGCTGATGCTGTGGGAAGTCGGGTATTCGCCGTGAACGCGCGATCGGAACTTTCGCGCCCCGCTGATTGTCGAATGCCGCGCGGCGGCCCTATCCTTGTCGGGTTCCCGGTGCAAGCCGGTCGGCGCGCCCGCCGACGCAAACACCGACGCAGTTCCGTAGGAAGATTCCCATGATGCGCACGTATTCCCCCAAGGCCAGCGAGATCAACCGCGCGTGGCATGTCGTCGACGCCGAGGGCCTCGTGCTCGGGCGCCTTTGCACCGAGGTAGCGCGAGTGCTGCGTGGCAAGCACAAGCCGATGTTCGCCCCGCACCTGGATACCGGCGATCACGTGATCATCATCAATGCAGCCAAGGTCGTGCTCACCTCGGACAAGGCCGATAAGAAGGGCGTGCACCGCTACAGCGGCTACCCGGGTGGTCTCCACACCGAGACGTACGCCAACCTTCTCGGTCGCAAGCCCGATCAGGCCGTTCGTGACAGCGTCCGTGGGATGTTGCCAAATGGCCCCCTCGGACGCCAGATGATCACCAAGCTCAAGGTGTACGCCGGTGCCGAGCACCCGCACGCCGCACAGTCACCCGTCGTCATGGACATTTCTGCGGCCAAGGCCCGCTGAGAAACCACCGCAGAGTATTTCGGAGAATTTGATTCGCATGGGCACAAAGCCGCTTACCCAAACCACTGGCCGTCGCAAGGAGTCCGTCGCACGCGTTCGCCTGCGTCCGGGAACCGGCATCGTCACCGTCAATGGTCGGAGTTTCGAGAACTACTTCCCGACCGCAATGGCGCGGATGATCGTGAGCGAACCGCTTCGCATCACGAGCACCGAAGAGGCGTATGACATCGACGCAACCATCCACGGTGGGGGAATCAGCGGTCAGGCCGGCGCTCTACGCATGGGCATCGCCCGCTCGTTGATCGAACTGGATCCTGAGCAGCGTGCCACGCTGAAGAAGGCCGGTCTGCTCACTCGCGATTCGCGTCGCAAGGAGAGCAAGAAGTACGGCCTCAAGAAGGCTCGTAAGGCTCCCCAGTACACCAAGCGCTGACCTTGCTCCGCTTCGGCACCGATGGTGTCCGTGGCGTTGCGCTCACGGAGCTTTCACTCGAATACGTCGAATCACTCGGTGCGGCCTCGGCGCGCGTGCTCGGGAGAGGGACATGGTTGATCGGCCGCGACTCGCGCGAGTCTGGCCCGCAGCTCGAGGCTGCGCTCGTACGTGGGCTTCGATCGCAGGGCGCCTCGTGCATTCTGTTCGGTGAGGTTCCGACTCCGGCCCTCGCGTTGTTCTCGCAGATCCGCAACGCCCCGGCCGCGATGATCACCGCTTCGCACAACCCGTACACCGACAACGGGGTCAAGATCTTCGCCGCGGGGGGACTCAAGCTCAGCGATGCGGTAGAGGCCGACATCGAGGCTGCCCTCGAGGCTGGCCTTGAGCTCCGGTCCATCGAGGCAGATCCGCAAGGGAATGCTGCAACAGACGAGGCGGGCGGCGTTTCTCGATATGTCGAGAATCGCGTCGCACTTTTTCCTCCCGGGGCACTTGCCGGACTGACGGTCGTACTCGATTGCGCCAACGGGGCGATGAGTGTGGCAGCGCCGGCTGCAGTCCGTGCCCTCGGCGCCGAGGTGACGGTGATCCACGCAGATCCCGACGGGGTCAACATCAACGACCGGTGTGGTGCGACGGATACCAGGTCGCTCGCTGCCGCCGTGCGGTCGACGAATGCCGACGTCGGCCTCGCGTTCGACGGAGATGGTGATCGAGTCATCGCGATCGACGATCAAGGCAACGTCGTCGATGGCGATCGTCTGATCGCGCTGGCAGCGCTCCAGTTGCAGGAAGAGGGTCAGCTCACCGGTGACACCGTGGTCGTGACGGTGATGAGCAACCTTGGGTTCCATCGAGCGATGCAAGCCGCAGGAATCACCGCCGTTGCAACGGCGGTAGGCGATCGGTACGTGTTGGAAGCGCTCGACGGCGGCGACTACGCGATTGGTGGCGAGCAGAGTGGGCATGTCATCTATCGCCACCTCGCGACGACCGGTGACGGGTTGCTTGCCGGGTTGAGGTTGCTCCGCCACGTCAAGGAGTCAACGAGGCCGCTCGCGGTGATTGCCGCTGACGTGATGACCACCTATCCCCAGATCCTGATCAACATCCCGGTTCGCGACCGGCACCCGGACATTTCAGTCGAACTCGCTGATGAAATCAGCAACGCCGAGGACGAACTGGACGGTGACGGAAGGGTTCTGATCCGGTCGAGCGGCACGGAACCGCTCGTCCGGGTGATGGTCGAGGCTTCGACGGACAAACTCGCAAGTCGCATCGCGAATGGTCTTGCCGACATCGTGCGCGGCCGCTTCGCGTCCTGAAGGTCAACCGGCGCTGCCTGATCCGTGGCTGTAACCTGATCGTCATGTGCGGGATCATCGCAATTCACAGCCGGCCTTCTCGTCGGCCTGTGCCGACCGCAGCCGAGATCTTGCAAGCGTTGGATCTCGCAGTCGGCATCGACACGACAACGATCGATGGACTCGCCGCTGCGGCCGCCGCAACGAGCGCGGCCGACCGGATGCTCCGCGGGGTCTCCGGGGTTCGAGCCCTCGTCGGCCGACACGAACTGGCAACGGGGATCACCGCTCGTCTCGATCAACTCGAGGCAACCATCGGCGGAGTTGAGAGCCGGCTGGAGGTCGAACTCAGCATCACCGCCGACGACCTGGAGCAGACGAACGCCCACCTCGTCGGCCTGCGCGACGCTGTGTGGGCGGTGCGTCACGACCGTCTACGCACCGCGAGGTTGGTCGACGAACTCGCCGGCCGAGACGCGGGCACCGCCGCAATCGCTGCCTACTTCGCGATCCAGCAAGCGCTCTCGGCGATCGATCGGCTCGAAGTCCGTGGCCGCGACTCCGCCGGTGTTCATCTGTACGTCTGGGATCACGGTTTGTCAGCCGACGACCCGGCCGTCCAAGCATTGATCTCGGGACGCAACTCCAATCCCTTGTTCACCGACGGTTCGGTCCGGATCGCCGGACCGTGTCTCAGCTTCGTCTACAAGGCAGCAGCAGAGATCGGCGAACTCGGCGACAACACTCGAGCCCTGCGCGGGTCGATCATCCACGATGACCTCCTGCGACTCGCGCTCAGCGCGCCCGACGCACGTCTGACTCTGCTCGGGCACACCCGATGGGCCAGCGTTGGCATCGTCAGTCAGCCGAACTGCCACCCGATCAACAGCGAAGAGGTCGAACTGACGGCCGCCGAACTCGGTCTGCATCGTCCCTACGTCATCGGTGCTCTCAATGGCGACGTCGACAACCATGCAGATCTGAAGGCGGAACACGGCCTGCGGATCGCGGGTCCGATCACCACCGACGCAAAGGTCATCCCGGCACTCGTGTCGCGTTTCGCCCAGCAGACGGGTGGGGATCTCACCGAGGCATTCCGGCGGACCGTCGCGAGTTTCGAAGGCAGCGTTGCGATCGGCGCGGCATCGGCCGACCGCCCCCAGGACCTGATGCTTGCCCTCCGTGGTAGCGGGCAGGGTCTGTACGTGGGGCTCGCCGAGGACTCGTTCATCGTCGCCAGCGAGCCGTACGGCCTGGTCGAGGAGACGAGCCGCTACATCCGTGTCGACGGAGAGACCCAAGCCCACGGTGGTCAGTCGACGAGCCGCGGCCAGGTTTTTGTTCTCTCCGCCGACCACGGTGGCGAGCTCGAAGGCATTCGCCGGATCTCCTATGACGGCACCGAACTCCCGGTCTCGGAGTCCGATGTGGTCGTGGCCGAGGTGACGACCCGCGACATCGATCGTGGCTCTGCTCCCCACTTCTTGCTCAAAGAGATCACCGAGGCTCCCGAGAGCTTTCGCAAGACGTTACGCGGCAAGATCTCCGAAGTCGACGGCAGCCTGCGAGCTGTGGTCGGTGAGAAGGCACTGCCCGGGACCATCGTCGACCGTCTCGCGAGCGGCACGATTCGCAAGGTCTTGGTCATCGGTCAGGGAACGGCAGCGATCGCGGGCCGAAGCATGGCAGCGATCCTGGAGGCGCTGACCGACGGCGGACTTGATGTCGATCCTGTCGTTGCAACAGAACTGAGCGGCTTCGGCATGCGACTCGACATGAGCGACACGCTCGTCGTGGCCGTCAGCCAAAGTGGTACGACCACCGACACCAATCGCACCGTCGACCTGGTTCGCGGAAGGGGAGCGGCCGTGATCGGGATCGTCAACCGGCGGAACAGCGATCTCACCGACAAGGCCGATGGTGTGATGTACACCTCCGATGGCCGCGACGTCGAGATGAGCGTTGCCTCGACCAAGGCGTTCTATGCCCAGGTCGCCGCCGGCACCTTGCTGGCCTGTGCGGTTGCCGAGGCCGCCGGGCTCGGCTCGGCCAGGCGCCGCGACCAGTTGCTCCGTTCGCTTCGTGAGATCCCCGATGCAATGCGGGTGGTCCTCGGCAAACGGGGTGACGTCGGTGATGCGGCACGCCGATTCGCGCCGCAACGTCGATATTGGACAGTTGTCGGCAACGGGGTCAACGCCGTTGCGGCGGAGGAGGTCCGGATCAAGCTCAGCGAACTCTGCTACAAGAGCATCGCGTGCGACATCACCGAGGACAAGAAGCACATCGACTTGTCGTGCGAGCCACTGATCCTGGTCTGCGCGGCTGGCCTGGTCGGTGGAACTGCCGACGATGTTGCCAAGGAAGTTGCGATCTTCCGGGCTCACAAGGCTCTTCCGATCGTCATTGCGACCGAGGGCGAGACCAGGTTCACGGCCGCTGCGCATGTCGTGACGGTGCCGTCGGTCGATCCTGCGCTGGCCTTCGTGCTCTCAGCAATGGTCGGCCATCTGTTCGGTTACGAGGCAGCGTTGGCCATCGACGAGTCGGCGTTGCCGTTGCGCGAAGCCCGCGAACTGATCGAACTGGTGGTCGGCTCTGCTGATGGAGGTGACGAAGTGCTGAGCGGCGTTCGCGCCGATCTTGCGCCCATCGCCGACCGGTTCTTCTCCATTCTTCGCAGCGGTGTCTACGACGGGCAGATGGAGGCATCGACCGCGGTGCGAGTTGTTTCCATCATTCGCGACGTGCTCAGCCCTGCGCCGCTCGAGGCATACCAGGCGGCCACGGGCAACATCGGAACGCCGAGCGTGCTGATCGACGACCTGACGGCTGCGCTCACCCGAGCGATCGAGGAACTGACCCGGCCTATCGATGCGATCAAGCATCAGGCCAAGACCGTCACGGTCGGCATCAGCCGGAGCGACGAGGGAATTCTCGATCGGCCGCTTGTGCAAGCGATGCTCACTTCCGGGGTCGGGCGCGATCGCCTCACCTATCGGTCACTCAAGGTCCTCGCCGATCTCGACCCCGCAGTCGCCGACGTGGTGGGATTCACCCGTTATCAGGTCGACGGTGATCCGCAGAGCGCAAGAGCAACCATCTCGATCGTCGATCGGGGAGGTATCTCGCGCGAGGTTCCATCACGGGTCGAGCGCAACAACTCGCTGCTCGGCACCAAGCGTCGTGTGGCCGCCGAGCGCGAGGTTCTCGTGGCGCGCGGTCGCAGCGACGGTCGCACCGTGATCTTCGTGCCGGAGGTCAAGGCAAACCAGACCACCGGGATCACGCTGCTGCATGTTCGGTTCCACGACAAGCTGCCGGCGTCCGTCATGCGCGGCGTCCTGCAGGGTTATGACCGTCGATACGACCGGTTGGTCGACTGGGTCAGTGAGACCGAGGGCAGTTTCCGTGACGACCGACTCGGCGATATCTCTGTCGCTGACCTCTTGATCTTGCCGATCAGCGAGACCGCCGATCACTGGCGTGGCTGACTTCTTGTGATCGGAATCGGCGTCGACGCAGTCGAGATCGAACGGTTCCGTCGCTCTCTGCAACGGACGCCATCGATGCGAACTCGGCTTTTCACGGCTGAGGAGCTTGCGTATGTCGAGCCGAAGGCCGATCCGGTTCCGTCGCTCGCCGCTCGATTTGCAGCCCGTGAGGCGGTGATGAAATCACTCGGCGTCGGACTCGGCGCGTTCGGATTCCACGACGTGTGGGTCACCCGCGCTGAATCGGGGATGCCCTCGTTGTGCTTTGCGGGTGCTGCAGCGGATCTCGCCGCCCAGCGAGGTGTGCAGCGATGGCACATTTCTTTGACCCACAGCGATCTGATCGCCGTCGCCTACGTCATTGCCGAGTAGCCCTCGACCCGGTCAGTACGCTGACGTGATGTTGCCGATCGTGACACCGGATGAGATGAGAGCGATCGATGCTGCTGCAACGACTCCGGTCGAAGTCCTGATCGAACGCTCCGGTTCCGCTGTCGCAAGGTCGGCGCTGCGCATGCTCGGTGGTGCGTACGGTCGCCGGGTCGTGGTGATCGCAGGCCCCGGCAACAACGGCATGGACGGCCGGGCGGCTGCTCGAAATCTCGCAGCCCGAGGCGTTCAGGTACGGACCTTCGAGGTTGCAGATGCTCCCAGGGTTCTTCCCGAATCTGACCTCGTCATCGATGCAGCATTCGGGACCGGATTCCGCGGCACCTGGATCGCCCCGGATCCCGGCGATGCGCGAGTCTTGGCCGTCGACATTACCTCTGGTGTGAACGGACTCACGGGGCAGGCCGGGGTCGGCGTGATGGCCGCCGATCTGACGATCGTGCTTGCCGCGCTGAAGCCCGGATTGCTCTTCCCGCCGGGCGCAGGTCTTGCCGGCACGCTGGAGTTGGCCGACATCGGCTTACCCTGCGATGGCGTCCGCGCGCACCTGGTGCAACAGATCGATGTTGCCGAATGGTGGCACCCGCGAGTGGCCGATGCCCACAAGTGGCGCAGCTCGACCCGGGTCATCGCTGGCAGCCCGGGAATGACTGGTGCCGCTCACCTTGCAGCGAGCGCGGCGATGCGCTGCGGAACTGGAATGGTGCACCTCTCGATTCCTGGCGCCAGCCTCGAGAGCGGCAACAACGAGTATGTCCAACGGCCACTGCCGGAGACGGGGTGGAGCTCCTCGGCCCTCGCCAGCCTCGACCGATTCCAGTCCCTGGTGATCGGACCGGGTCTCGGTCGCGACGATTCGACCGTTGCGTCGGCACGCGACGTACTGCGCCAGTCGCCGATTCCCACGGTGGTCGATGGCGACGGCCTTTTCGCCCTGGCCTGGAGCAGTCAAGGCGCAGCAGCGATCCTGCGTGACCGCAATGCGCCGACAGTGATCACGCCGCACGACGGCGAGTACGCGCTGCTGACCGGACACAAGCCGGGCCATGACCGTATTCTCGCCGCACGAGAGCTGGCGGCGGCGTTGGACGTCGTCGTGCTGTTGAAAGGACCGGCGACAGTCGTTGCCGATCCGCAAGGCAATGCCCTTGTGGTCAACGCCGGCGACAACAGGTTGGCAACCGCCGGGACCGGCGATGTGCTGGCGGGAATCGTCGGCGCCCTGCTAGCGCAGGGTCTGCCGGCGATCGAGGCCGCCGCTGCCGGTGCTTGGGTGCACGGCCGGGCGGGTCGGCTCGGATCGCGCCACGGTCTGATTGCGGGTGATCTGTTGACCTTGATCCCGCTGGTGTTGGACGAGTTGCTGTGAGCGGGCAGGCCTCCCGCTGGGCGTGGGCCGAGGTCGACCTCGACGCGATTGCGCACAACGTGCGGGTCATCTCCTCGGTCGTCGAACCGAGCGAGGTCTGGGCAGTGGTCAAGGCCGATGGCTATGGTCACGGCGCGGCCGCTGTCGCCGGCGCGGCCTTGGCCGCCGGCGCGTCGGGCCTGTGTGTGGCGCTCGTCCAAGAAGGTGTCGAGCTTCGCCGAGCAGGAATCGTCGCGCCGATCCTGATCCTGACGGAGCAGCCGCCCGACCAGGCAGCCGAGATCGTCGGCTTCGACCTGACGCCGACTTTGGCAAGTGTCGAAGGAATCGACGCTATGGTCCGGGCGGTCGGCGATGGTCGGGGAGTGGCCGTTCATCTGAAGATCGACACCGGGATGCATCGCTCCGGTGCCGATCCGGTCGACGCTGTCGACCTCGCCGACGAGATCAGGCGCCACCCCCAACTCGACCTCCAAGGCGTGTTCACTCATCTCGCCAAGGCCGACGAGCCGAAGGCGACCCTCAACGAGGTGCAACTGCGACGATTCGCCGCAGTGCTCGAATCGCTCGGTCGAGCCGGGCACAGGCCGGCTGTGGTGCACGCAGCGAACTCGGCCGGTGCGCTCGCCTTGCCATCGAGTCGATTCGGCGCGGTCCGCGTCGGCATCGCGATGTACGGGGTCGAGCCGGGGCCGGGGGTGAGCGAGCATTGCGTGGATCTGCGGCCGGCGTTGTCGTTGCATGCTCGGGTGAGCCGGGTGCATCACGTGATCGCAGGTGAGGGAGTGAGCTATGGGCACCGGTACGTGTTCGCCCGCGATTCGATCGTTGCGACGGTCCCGATCGGATACGCCGACGGCGTACCTCGCCGACTCTTCGCAACCGGCGGCGAGGTTCTGATCCATGGTCACCGGGTGCCCATCGTCGGCGTGGTGACGATGGATCAACTGATGGTCGACTGCACCGACCTGCCCGCAGTGCGAGTCGGTGACAGCGTCGTGTTGATCGGGCGTCAGGTCGGCGTGTCGGCCGGGGACTCGATTCGCGCCGAGGAGTGGGCAGAGCGACTCGACACGATCGGATACGAGATCGTGTGCGGAATCAGCCGTCGAATCGAACGCGTGTCGTAACCTGAGTCGCTCCATGATCGAACTGTGTTCAGAGTCCGCCGAAGACACGCGCGCCATCGCTGCTGCGATGGCCGGGTTGGCCCGGCGCGGGGACCTGGTTGTCCTCGCCGGGCAGATGGGCGCCGGCAAGACGGCATTCGCTCAGGGATTCGCGCGGGCACTGGGCGTGCTCGAACCCGTCACCTCCCCCACGTACACATTGATCCACACCTATCCGGCTTGTTCCCGAGGGTTTGGTGGTGCGGGTGTGAACACGAACTCGATCACCCTGCACCACTGCGATCTGTATCGACTGGAGCACACCGATGAGGTCGCCGATCTGGCCCTTCCTGAACTGCTCGACGATGGTGCCATTGTGTTGGTCGAATGGGGCGATGTCGTCGATCTCGGTAAGAGCGTCCAGGTCGAATTGAGGCCGACCGAGGATGATGGCGATCTCGACATCCGGTGCCTCGCGATCACCTCGAACGATCCGCGGTGGGACCTCCGCTGGGAGCGGCTCGAGGCAGCGACTCGGCGGTGGGCCGCGTGATCACGCTTGCGATCGAATCGTCGACCACAGTTGCCGGGGTCGCGATTGCCAGCGACGACGGTCCGCTGGGGTCGATCGAGATCAACCAGGGCCGCCGACACGCGGAGGTCTTGACTCCGGCGATCGAGTTCGTCTGCCACCACGCGCAAATCGCGATCGGTGACATCGGTGCCATCGGGGTCGACATCGGGCCGGGCCTGTTCACGGGAATGCGAGTAGGCATCGCGACCGCCAAGGCAATGAGTCAGGCGCTGCAGATCCCGGTTGTCGGTATCTCGTCATTGGACCTGCTCGCTCATCCAATCAGGGAGCGCGCAGCGCGATCCGGCCCAGCGGTGATAGCCAGCGTGATCGACGCCCGTAAGGGGGAGGTCTTCTACGCGTTCTATCGAGCCGTCGACGACGGGGTCCAGCGCATCTCCGAACCGCGCGCCTGCTCCGTCGACGATTTCAACGCCGAAGTCTCTGCCCGTGGGCAGGGTGTGCTCGCCGTCGGCGACGGCGCCTGGCGCTACCGTGAGTTGCTCCAAGCCGGAATCGAGGTCGTTGCCCTCGCCCATCCGTCGGCCGTAACCCTTGCTCAGCTGGCGCGAACCGCGGCGCTGAAATCAGGGCTCGACAGCCCGGCAGAGGGTGTGCACCCAATGTACCTTCGCGCTCCCGACGCCCAGATCAACTGGTCGACGAGGTGAGTGTGATCTCGCGTTTGCTCAATCGGATGCCGCCCACCAAGAGCGTGGTGATCTCGCCGATGCGCCGGCGCGACCTGACGGCGATCCAGGTGATCGAACGGCAGGTGTATCCGCAACCGTGGTCCGTCAACGTGTTCGCGAACGAGATCGAGATGGCCCGCCAGGGGCAGCGCTACTACGTCTGCGCGCACCGCGGCGGGCAGTTGGTGGGCTACGCCGGGATGATGATGGTGGTCGACGAGGCTCACATCACGAACCTTGCGACTGATCCGAACCGTCATCGTGAGGGCATCGGCCGACGACTGCTGGCCGATCTTTCGTGGGAGGCCCGGAGGAGGAGGTGTACCGCGATGACGCTCGAGGTCCGGATGTCCAACGTGGCTGCCCAAGCTCTGTATCGCCAGTTCGGTTTCGAGCCGGCGGGTATCCGCCAGAAGTACTACGAGAACGTCGAGGACGCGATCGTGATGTGGTGCCACGACATTGGATCGGCCGACTATGCAGCCAAATTGATCCAGCTCAGCCCGGAGAGTTCGTCGCGGACGGTGTCCCGGTGAACCGCCTCCCGAACTTCGACACGAATCTGGTCGATGCTTCGACGGTCATCCTCGGTATCGAGACGAGTTGCGACGAGACCGCCGCCGCGGTGGTGATGGGCGGCAACGACATCCTCAGCAGCGTGATCAACACCTCGATCGAACAGCACGTGCCGTTCGGTGGGGTGGTGCCGGAGATCGCGAGCCGCGCCCATGTCGAACTGATTGCCCCTGTCATCGCCCAAGCGATCGAGCAGGCGGGGCTTCCCGACAGTCGTATCGACGCGGTCGCCGCAACAGTTGGGCCCGGTCTGATCGGCGCGCTGCTGGTCGGTATCGCCGCAGCGAAGTCGCTCGCGTTGGTGTGGGATGTGCCCTTCGTGGCGGTCAACCACCTCGAAGCTCATCTGTACGCAGGGCTGCTCGAGGACCCGACACTCGAGTTCCCGCTCGTGGTCTTGCTGGTGTCCGGTGGCCACACGATGTTGGTCGAGATGCAGGGCCCCGGTCGTTACCGGCTGTTGGGTGAGACCATCGACGATGCAGCAGGTGAGGCCTTCGACAAGGTGTCCCGGTTCCTGGGACTCGGGTATCCCGGAGGTCCGGCGATCGACGACGAGGCGCGCTACGGCGACCCGAGTTCGATCGCCTTTCCGCGAGCCATCCCGGACTCGCTCGACTTCAGCTTCAGCGGTCTCAAGACCTCGGTCATCAACCATGTCCGCAAGCACCCCGACGTCGTGACGGCCGATGTAGCCGCATCGTTCCAGACCGCGGTGGTCGATTCGTTGGTCGCCAAGGCCCGGCGGGCGGCGCGGCAGGTCGGAGCGACGGGCCTTGCCCTCGGTGGAGGGGTCGCAGCGAACTCGTTGCTGCGTCAGCGGTGGCAGGCTGCCTGCGACGAAGACGGGCTGCGCGCCTTCCTGCCGAGCCGAGCGATGTGCACCGACAACGCGGCCATGATCGCGGCGGCGGGGTGGTATCGGCTCCGCAGCGACGGTGCGACCCCGCTCGACGCAGGTGCCAACCCCGGGCTGCGGCTGACCTTCACCAGCTGAAGG
>JANOEM010000496.1:0-1510 GCA_031413195.1 Actinomycetes bacterium | reverse complement strand
GCGGTGGTCAACGGCAACGTCATTGCGATGGACGATGACCTGGCATCACGATGGGGGCCTCGCGTCGTCGATTACCTGCGGGCAGTCGTCGATGCCGTCACGGCTGCCTCACTGGTTACGGGCTGACCCGACTTGGACGCGCAGTTGCTCGGGGTCGGCGGCGTTGTCGCCGAGGACCTGCCGCTAGCAGCGACGCGCAGTCGCAGCTGGTGGCTCCCGGGCGCCATCGGCGTCCTTCTCGTTTCGATCGTGATTGCTTCCTACATCGGACCGGCCGGCACGATCTCGAGCGCCAACTGGGACCTGATCTGGGCTGTGCGGATGCCTCGGATCGCGCTTGCCGGGTTGGTCGGCGCGATGTTGTCGGTTGCCGGTGCGAGTTACCAGGGCGCGTTTGGCAACCCACTTGCCGACCCGTACCTGCTCGGCGTCGCCGCTGGTTCGGGTCTTGGCGCCACGATCGTGTTCGTCGTCGGCCGGGCCAACACCAGTGGCTGGCTGATCGATCCGCTGCCATTGGCCTCGTTCGTCGGTGGATTGACAGCAGTGTTGGTCACCTACCTGATCGGCGCTGCGTTCGGTTCGACCAGATCATCGCTGACCCTTGTGTTGGCCGGTGTCGCCGTCACGTCGTTGGCGACGGCGATCCAGACTTTCGTGTTGTATCGCAACAACGACGTGATCCGAGAGGTGTACAGCTGGATCCTCGGCCGGCTCAGCACCGCGACATGGCGAGATGTTCGCCTCATCGCGCCGTACGTGATCGGCAGTTGTGTCGTGCTGCTGCTCCACCGTCGACAACTCGATGTTCTGCGAGTCGGCGACGACGAGGCCGCTTCGCTGGGCATGCAGGTCCCCCGGGTTCGGTTGGTCGTCGTCGTTGCGGCCACGCTCGGCACTGCGGCAGCCGTGTCGGTCAGTGGCTTGATCGGATTCGTCGGGATCGTCGTGCCGCATGCGATTCGGATGACGGCCGGCTCGAGCTATCGGCGGCTGCTCCCGCTCAGCATCGTCGTCGGCGCGACGTTCCTGATCCTGACAGACATTCCAGGACGGGTGCTCAGCACGGGATCCGAGACGCCGATCGGCGTGGTGACAGCCTTCTTCGGTGCCCCGTTCTTCATCATCGTGCTGATGCGCCGCAGGTTGACGGCATGAGCTCGGTCACGCTCGACAAGCTGACAGTTCGTTACGGGAAGAGGTCAGTGGTCCACGAGTTCACCGATCACGTCAAGCCGGGCGATTGGTTGTGCCTGATCGGACCGAACGGCGCAGGGAAGTCATCGATTCTGCGTGCGATCGCCGGACTCGCCGATCACACCGGCGAGATCAGCATCGACGGGTCGCCGTTGCATCTGCGCTCGCGCCGTCGCCGGGCCGAACTGATCGCCTACGTCCCGCAGTCGCCGTCGCTTCCGGAGGAGATGACAGCGTTCGACTATGTACTGCTCGGCCGAAACCCGTACGTCGGCTACTTCGGTACCGAATCGGCCCACGACCGGGCGATGGT
>JANOEM010000495.1:0-11662 GCA_031413195.1 Actinomycetes bacterium | reverse complement strand
GTTCGACGAACGCGGTGTGACCGATGGCCTGGCGGTTCACACGCCGTTCACAATGACGCAACGGCATTGAAATCCCTGGCTGACAGAGTGCCCCAGCACTTTCAACCCCGTTTCTCGAAGGAACCTCGCACATGGCCTATCAAGCTGAATACATCTGGATCGACGGCACGCGGCCGACGCCTTTGCTCCGGTCGAAGACCAAGATCATGAAAGATGACGCCGTCGTCGCACCCATTTGGGGGTTTGACGGTTCGTCGACCGAGCAGGCAACCGGCGAAAGCAGTGACTGCGTCCTCAAGCCGGTGTTCTCGTGTCCGGACCCGATCCGTGGCGGCGACAACATCATCGTGCTCTGCGACGTCTTGCTGGCCAAGGACATGAAGCCGCACCCGACCAACACCCGGGCGGCGTGCGAAAAGGTTGCCAAGAAGTACGCCAAGCAGGGGATGATCTTCGGTCTCGAGCAGGAATACACGATGCTCAAGCTCGACGGCACCCCGCTCGGCTTCCCGAACAACGGCTTCCCCGGACCCCAGGGCCCGTACTACTGCGGCGTCGGCGCCGGTCGCGTCATCGGTCGTGAGATCATCGAAGAGCACACCCAGGCGTGCATCGATGCCGGGTTGATGATCGAAGGCACCAACGCCGAGGTCATGCCCGGCCAGTGGGAGTTCCAGATCGGCGCTGCCGACCCGCTCACGGTGAGCGACCACATGTACGTCGCCCGCTGGTTGCTCCACCGCATCGCGGAGGACTACGACGTGCAGATCAGCTTCGACGCCAAACCAGCCAAGGGTGACTGGAACGGTGCAGGCATGCACACCAACTTCTCCACCGCAGCGATGCGCGACAACTATGCAGCGATCGAGGCCGCCTGTGTCGCCATCGGCAAGAAGATCGACCTGCACGTCAAGGGCTACGGCGACGACATCGAGAGCCGCCTCACCGGCAAGCACGAGACCGCTCCGTACAACAAGTTCAGTTACGGCGTCAGCAACCGTGGCGCATCGATCCGCATCCCGTGGCAGGTCGCCAAGGATGGCAAGGGATACGCAGAGGACCGTCGTCCGAACGCGAACGCCGACCCGTACACCGTGACCCGGTTGATCACCGACACCGTGTGCAGCGCGGCGTCCTGAGCCTGATTCGCGCAGCTCATTGATTTCTCAGTTGCGGGGGTCGGGCACATCGTCCGGCCCCTGCGCCGTTTTCGGCGAGGTTTCCGTCACATTCGTTTGGTCTAGGTTGAGGATCGATGTCCATGAATGAGCAACAGCGCAACTATGTTCTCCACACGGTAGAGGAGCGCGGGGTCCGCCTGGTCCGGCTGTGGTTCACCGACGTGTTGGGCAACTTGAAGAGCTTCGCGATCAGCCCGGCCGAGCTCGAGAACGCGCTCGAGGACGGGATGACCTTCGACGGTTCGTCGATCGACGGATTCAGTCGAGTGCAAGAGAGCGACGTCCTCGCGGTTCCCGATCCCAACACGTTCGAAGTCTTGCCATGGGGCGACCCCAAGAACGCCGAAGCGAGGGTCTTCTGCGACATCCACAACCTCGACGGGACACCGTTCGAAGGCGATCCGCGCCAGGTACTGCGACGCAACCTGGAAGAGGCGAGGGCCCTCGGGTTGACCTTCTTCGTCGCCCCCGACATGGAGTTCTTCTACTTCGCGCCGCCGCAACCCGGCCAGCCTCCGCAGCCGCTGGACGAAGCCGGCTTCTTCGACCTCACCACCAGCGACGTGGCCGGTTCACTGCGCAAACAAACCATCCGCACGCTCGAGCAGATGGGGATCCCCGTCGAGTACAGCTTCCACGAGGATGCACCGAGTCAGCACGAGATCGACCTGCGCCACAACGACGTACTCAGCATGGCCGACTCGATCATGACGTTCCGGTTCGTGGTCAAAGAAGTTGCCGCCAGCCAAGGGGTGCACGCGTCATTCATGCCGAAGCCCCTCGAAGGTGTGCAGGGCAGCGGGATGCACGTGCACCTGTCGCTGTTCAACGGCGAGGACAACGCGTTCTACGCAGCCGACGATGCCTACAACCTGTCGCCGATCGCGAAGCAGTTCATGGCCGGGTTGTTGCGGCACGCGGCGGAGATCACCGCCGTTACCAACCAGACCGTCAACAGCTACAAACGGCTCGTCCCCGGGTTCGAGGCTCCGGTGCACATCAGTTGGGCCCGTAACAATCGCAGCGGCTTGATCCGCGTTCCGATCCCCAAGAAGGGCAACCCGCTCGCGACGCGGATCGAGTACCGCTCGCCTGATCCCGCATGCAACCCGTACCTGGCGTTCAGCGTGATGCTCGCGGCAGGCATGCGTGGCATCCGCGAAGGCTACGAACTGCCGACAGAAGCCGATGCAAACTTGTTCCAGATGGACGATGCCCAGCTCGCGAAATTGGGCATCGATCAGATCCCGTCGTCGCTCGGCGACGCATTGAAGGTAATGGAAGAGTCGAGCCTGGTCGCCGAGGCCCTCGGCGAGCACATTTTCGAGTGGTTCCTGCGCAACAAACGCAATGAGTGGCGTGCTTACAAGGCCCACGTCAGCTCATTCGAGACCGATCGGTACCTGAGGTCGTTGTGAGCTCGCCGGCAGAGATGCTCGCCGTGTTTCCGGAGTCACCTCCGCCAGACCTCGTCCGCACTCTCGATCTCGCCGGCTATCGCTGGAAGGCGGTTTCGGGTGCCGACGACGTCGCCCGCAACGAGCCCGCTGCCGGATGGGCGGGAGCCGTCGTGTGCTGCGACACCGATCCAGACGGTGCCTGGGCGCTGTGTCGGGCACTGCGCAAACGCGATGTCCCGGTCGAGCCACTGCTGCTCCTGGTCGGCGGGGGGCAACTCGGCGACCTGGCGCTGCGCGACGATCTGTACGACGACTTCTGCCTCACGCCGTTCCACCCGATCGAGCTCGAGGCGCGGATGCGCCACCTGCTCTGGAAAGGAGGCGGTGGCGTCAAGCCCGAGCTGGTCGAGTACAGCGAACTCGCACTGAACATCGAGACCTACCAGGCGTCGATCCAGGGCCGACCGTTGGATCTCACGTACATGGAATACGAGTTGCTCAAATTCTTGGCCCAGAACCCGGGCAAGGTGTTCACCAGAGAACTGTTGCTCAGTCGGGTCTGGGGTTACGAGTACTACGGCGGCGCACGCACGGTCGATGTGCACATCCGGCGTCTGCGAGCCAAGCTCGGCGAAGAGCACCAGAACCTGATCCAGACCGTCCGCAGCGTCGGCTACCGGTTCGGGCAGAGCCGCTGGGGCTGAATTTGCCCGGCATACTGGATGCATGAATGAACCCGCGCCCGCGACAACAGACGGCGAGATCACGGTGTACTGGAGGCCGGGCTGCGGGTTCTGTAGCGGGTTGTTCCGTCAGCTCGACCAACTCGAGGTGCCATACCGGCGGATCGATATCTGGACCGTCCCAGCGGGCGCTGAGTTCGTCCGATCGGTGGCCCGCGGCAACGAGACCGTGCCGACGGTCTCGGTCGGTCCGGTAGCGATGGTGAATCCAACGGTTCACGCGATCATCGATGCCGCCCGAGAACATGCGCCCGACTCTGTGCCAGAGGGCTACGAGACGCCCGAGCCGGGCCGCTTCGGTCGTTGGATCAGCGGCAAACTCGGCGGCTGACCCGCCACCCCAACCTCCGCACAGGAAGGTCGAGGAGGTCCAGATCAAGGAGCTTCGGTTCAGGCGAGCCGGTTGACGATCGCACCACGAACGGTGTCGGCGAACACCAGGGTGCCATTGTCGTTCGGATGCACGCCGTCGCCGCTGAGGATGTCCGAGGCAGAGCGAATGCACTGCGTGTACCAGTCGGCAACAGTGGCGTTGCCTCGATCCTCGAGCGTGGTCCGCAGCAGGCCGTTGAACTGCACGCAGCCGTCGAGGTGGTCTTCGCGGTAGGTGTTCACCCACACCAACGGCACTTCGGGACCGATGACTTCGAGCACCGAATCGATCAGGCCCTGGTACTCCTCGTCGGTCGAGTACAGCCCGGCGTCGTTGGTGCCCAGTGCAATCACCCACATCTCGGGCGGATCGCTGCCTTCGACGAACTTCACGACATCGAGACCGTTGGTCGGCTTGCGCTTTCCGACCTGGATCCGGCGGCTCCGCTCGGCGTTGATCGTCACCGTTTTGAAGGCCATCGCCGTGAGCACGGAATCGAGTGCGACCTGCGACCCGGCTGTAATGCTGTCGCCCACCATCACGACCGATTCGGGGACGGAGGCAACAGCGGGATCGCCGGATTGGGCGAGCACACCGCTCGCATCGATCGGGCTGGCCGGATTGTTGATCGCGGGACCGGTCAACTCGCGCTTGGACGAGCATGCAGCGACCGAAGTCGCCACAGCGGCAAGCAGAAGGGTTCGGCGGCTGATCAACACAACACCAGTCTGTAGCACGCGCCGCCGGGTTTATCCGCGGATGGCCGTGACCAATGACCAGATCCCGAATGACGCAAAGACGACCGCAGCCGTGCGGCGCACGATGGCGAGCGGCACCTTCCGCTCGATCCAAGCACCCATCGTCACCGCCAATCCAGCCACGGTGATCAAGGCGAGGAATGCGCCAAGTGCTGTCGCAAGCGGTTCGCCCGACTTCGACGCGAGGCCCGCCGTTGCCAATTGGGTCAGATCGCCGAGCTCGGCCACGAGCACGACCAACCCACTCGCAAGGGCGACTTGGAAGAACGACGTCGCAGCTCGGGCGCTGACCTGCTCTTCCGGTTCATCCTCGCTCCGCCACAGCAGTACCGCCCCAACCATGAACAGCACGCCGACACCTGCGGCCAGCGGTCGCTGGGGCAACCTGCTCAACAGCGAACCGAGCAACACCGCCGCAGTCACGTGGATCGCAAACGCACACGACACACCCACCCACACCGCGAGGGGCTTCTTGTAGCGGGTGGTCAGCACGAGTGACGCGACCATGGTCTTGTCCGGCAACTCGGCCAGGAAAACGACCCCGAATGCGGTGAAGAATGCAGCGGCCATCAGCGGAATTTCCGGTCAGTTCGCCAATTGCTGGATACGAGTCGAGATCCGGCGATGATCGATCAGCCGTTGATCGACATCGTGAGCTGCCAGGGCTCCGTTTCGCACCACGGCCCGACCATGCACGATGGTGTCCCGTGCAGCGAGTGGCCCGCAGCGCAACCAGGCCTCGATCGGATCGGCAATCGCGCCGGCGAACGACGGCCCGGTGAGTGACCAGATCGCAACATCGCCCACAGCACCAACGGCGAGCATGCCGATCTCGCCGATCCGCCCGAGGCATCCGGCGCCACCGATCGTCGCGCATTCGAGTGCCATTCGGGCATCTGCCGCCCCCGGTCCACTTCGAAGCTTGGCGAGCAACATCGCCTGGCGGGCCTCGATCCACAGCGAACCGGAATCAGCCGACGACGAGCCGTCGACACCGAGGCCGACATGAACCCCGGCTGCGCGCAGGTCGACGATCGGGGCGATACCCGACCCAAGAATCAGGTTGCTGCTCGGACAGTGCGCAGCGCCGACTCCAGCCAGGCCGAGACGCTTCACTTCGTCGGGGTTCGGCATGACGCAATGGGCGACCCATGTGCGACTGGTACACCATCCGGTGCGCTCGAGGTACTCCATTGGACGACAACCGAATGTCGCGATCGAGAACTCGTCGTCCTCGCTGTTCTCGGCGAAATGAGTGTGCAAGCGAACATCCAGTTGTTCTGCCAACTCGGCCGACCGCATCATCAGTTGTTCGGTCACGCTGAACGGTGAGCAGGGGGCCAACGCGATGCGCACCATCGCACCATGGGATCGATCGTGGTAACGCTTCACCGCAAGCTCGCTCTGGGCAAGGATCTCGTCGTCGTCTTGGACCACGATGTCAGGCGGCAGGCCCCCGTCTTTCTCGGACAACGACATCGAACCGCGGGTCGGGTGGAACCGCATCCCGAGGTCCTGAGCGGCGGCGATTTCGGCCGCGAGCAGATCACCGGCACCACGGGGATGCAGGTACAGATGATCGGTCGACGTGGTGCAGCCGCTCAGCGCGAGTTCGGCCAGTCCGACCCATGCGGATGTGAACACGGCCTCTTGATCGATCGCCGCCCACAGCGGGTACAGCGTCTTCAGCCATCCGAACAGCGGCGCCTTCGTCATCGGTGGGAACGCTCGGGTGAGGTTCTGATACAGGTGATGATGGGTGTTGATCAGCCCAGGGGTGACCAGGCAATCCGTCGCATCGATCGTCTCGGTCGCAACCGGTGGGGTGTCGGTTGCCGTGCCGATCGCGCGGATCAAACCGGCGGCGATCGCAACCCAACCGCCGGGGATCTCGCGACGATCCTGATCGACCGTGGCTACCAACAGCGCGTTGCGGATCAGTAGATCGACAGGGGCCGCCGCGACGCTCATCGCATCGAATCCAAGATCGCGCCGACCTGCTCGACCGTGGTCAGTGGATTGACGAAGCAGAATCGCAGCACCGTTTCACCGTTCCATGCGGTCGGCACGACGAATGCCTCGCCGCTGAGCAGAGCCGAGTCGCTCCAGGCCTGGTATTCGATCGGCGACCAACCGACCCGCCGGAACAACAACACCGACAGATCGGGCTCGACCAACAGCTGCACATGATCGGCGTTTCGGATCAGGTCGGCGACGCCCAGCGTGACCGCCAGGGTGGTGTCGACGGCTGCGGCGTACGCATCGGTGCCGTAGGTGGCCAGGCTGAACCAGAAGGGCAGACCGCGGGCCCGACGGCTGAGGTGATGGGCGTAATCGCTGGGGTTCCAATCGCGCCCCTGATCACCGTGCTGGTCATCACCGTGCAGCACATCGAGGTACTCGGCGTGTTGGGTATGCGCGGCTCGGGCGATCTCGGGATCGCGGTACAGCAACGCGCAGCAGTCGAACGGAGCGAACAGCCACTTATGCGGATCGACGATGAAGCTGTCGCAACGCTCGATCCCGGCGAACTTCGGGCGGGCAGACGGCGAGCACAACGCAGCCCCCCCGTACGCGCCGTCGACGTGGAACCACACTCCGAGTTCGTTGGCGATCCGCCCGGCACCGTCGAGATCGTCGATCACGCCCGCATTGGTGGTGCCGCTCGTGGCAACGATGACGAAGACCCGAGCAAGGTCCTCGGCAGAGAGACCCTCGACCATGACCCGCAACGCTGCTCCATCGAGCCGGCCCCGATCATCGGCGGCCACCTTGACGAGATCCGCGTCCATCGCCCGAGCCGCCGAGGCGATCGACGAGTGCGACCCGGTCGATGCAATGATCAGCCCGCGGACCCGGTCGTTGCGTCCCTCGCTCTTTCGGCGCCAGTCGTGGCGAGCCGCGATCAATGCCGAGAGGTTGCCGTTGGTGCCCCCGCTGACGAAGACACCACCGGCGGAGTCCGGTAGTCCGGCGAGATCGGCAAGCCAGCGCAGCGCCTGATTCTCGGCGAACACCGCGCCCGCGCCTTCCATCCACGAACCGCCGTAGATGCTGCTCGCACCGACAACGAGATCGAACAGGATCGACGCTTCTGTCGGCGCGGCGGGAACGAACGCGAGAAACCCGGGGTGATCGGTGCTGATCGTGGCTGGAGCCAGCACGTCCTGGAACAACCGCAGCGCTTGCAAGCCCCCAAGCCCACCCGCCGTAATGGTCCCACCGGCACGCGCCTGCAGTTCGGCCGATGTCGATGCTCGATCCAGCGGCGGTGGCTGCATCCGGACCAGATCGACCGAATAGCGAACGATCGCCTCGGTCAGCGCTTCCGTCGCCGGGTCGTATTCGTGCACTAGACGTTCAGGTCGACGAGTTCGCTGTCTGCATTGCGGATCTCGCCGTCTTTGTAGAGCAACTGCCCGAGCACGCCGGCAATGACGGCGAACGACATGATGATGACGACCGGCAACAGCAACAGCACGACGACGATGGCAATAGCTCCAGGCACGCTTTCAGCCTAACTCGCTACAGGCGGCATGGCGGAAACAGGTGCTGACGTGATCATTGACCAGGCCGCATGCCTGCATGTAGGCGTAGCAGATCGTGCTGCCGACGAACCGGAAACCTTGTTTCTTCATCTGCTTACTCATCCGGTCGCTCAGGTCACTGAACGGTGGCACTTCGCTCATCTCGCTCCAGTTGTTCTGGATCGGCACGCCGTTCACGAAGCTCCAGACATAGTCGACCGGATCGGACAGTGTCTTCCAGACGCGGGCGTTACCGACGGTGCTCTCGACCTTGCCTCGGTTGCGCACGATCCGGGCATCGGCGAGACACCGTGCCACATCGGCGTCGGTGTAGGCAGCAATCGTGTCGACATCAAACTGGTCGAACACGTCGAGATAGCCCTGGCGTTTGAGCAGAATGGTGCGCCAGCTCAATCCGGCCTGGGCGCCTTCAAGGGTCAAGAACTCGAACAGGCGCACGGTATCACGCTGCGGTACGCCCCAGACCGTGTCGTGGTAGTCGGCTTCAGCCTCGCTTCCCGACGCCCAACTGCAACGAAGAGGCGCCTCGGACCTTGGCCAGGTCACGATTGCGGCTTGAACGCCCAGGCTTCGATCTCGACACCTGCCCCGACGAGCGGGAGGGCGGCCACGCCAACCGTGCTGCGCGCCGGGCGGTGATCGCCGAATCCGGCGACATACGCCTCGTTGAACGTGGCGAAGGTATCGATGTCGGTGAGAAAGCAGAGTGTCTTCACGACGTCGGCCAGGTCGGCCCCCATCGTGGCCAACTGAACCCGCAGGTTCTCGACCGCCTGCGCGGTCTGGGTGGCAACGCCACCGTCGACGAGCGCTCCGTCCTTCAGACCCAACTGACCGGACACGATGATCCAGTCGCCGGCACGCACGACCGGGGTGTAGGGACCGAGTGGCTTGGGTGTTGAGGACGGCGACATGAAGCCACTGTAGACGGCCGCGCAGATATCGTTCGAGTGTGAACCAGATCGATCGTCGCACGTTCCTGATCGCTTCCGGCGCGCTCGCCCTGGCAGCCTGCAGCAGCGACGGCAGCACGGGCAGCACTGACAGCACGGCATCCCCGAAGCCGGCCGGCGGATCCCCTGCTTCGATCACGACGAGCGACGACGGCTTCTCGCTCGCCGCTCGCTTCAACAGCGAAGTGATCACCCCCGGAACCCCTCGACTGCCCTTTTCGTTGGCCAACAAACAGGCATTGCTGTCCGACGGACCCGACGTGTTGTACGGAGAGATACGCGACGCCGCGGGCACCATCGTCATTCCATCGATCTCCGCCAACAAACGCCAGGTCACCGAAGCACTTTCGTACTGGGACTTCCGCCCCACACTCGACACGGTCGGTATCTACTACCTGATTGTCGACGGGGGCACCCCCGACGGCGGAGCGTTCCAGATCAACGACCCATCTACGGTGACCATCCCGTTCGTGGGCCAGTCGCTCCCGGCGTTCGACACACCGACCACCGCCGATCCCCGCGGAGTCGACCCGATCTGCACTCGCTTGGAAGGCGGGCCCTGCCCATTTCATTCGATGTCGCTGACAGACGCGCTCGCCACGGGCAAACCGGTGGCCTACCTGATCGGGACACCCGCGCACTGCCAGTTCGGCACATGCGCACCCGGGCTCGAGTTCCTGATCACCGCGAGCAAGCGACTCGGCGAAGCGTTAGTCGTCGTCCATGCAGAGGTCTACACCGATGACTCGGTCGTCACTGCCGCCCCGGCCGTCGACGCGTACAACCTCACCTTCGAGCCCGTGCTGTTCCTGGCCGACACCTCCGGCAAGGTCGTGCAACGGCTGGACGCCGCATGGGATCAATCGGAGCTGGACGAAGAGCTGGACCGGCTGGTCAGCTGAAGCTCTGTCCGCAACCGCAGCTGCGCGTGGCATTGGGGTTGATGATGTTGAAACCGGCCTGGTTGAGGCCGTCCTTGTAATCGAGTGAGGCACCTTCGAGCAGTTGCGCCGATGCGGGATCGACCAACACCCGTACGCCTTCGCCGAACTCGGCCTGCTCGTCGTCGGCTGCGACATCGCCGTCGAAGAACATCTCGTACGAGAAGCCGCTGCATCCGCCCGGGCGGACGGCGACGCGAAGTGCAAGATCGGTGGCGCCCTCGGCGGCCAACAACTCCTTGACCTTGCTTGCTGCGGTGTCTGTCAACGTGATCATCTGATCCTCCTCGGAGAAAGGTTGCGACCTCACCATATCGCCTGATCGGAAACGACCCCTGTCGAGAGCCATGCTTTAGTTCGGCGACGGTAACGAACCGGTGCCGTGTAAAATCCCTTATGAGTGTGAACATCGCCTCCTCCAAGCCGACGGCCGTTCCCACCCGAGACGACATCTTCGAGCTGCTCCGGGCTGTGATCGATCCCGAACTCGGCTCGGACATTGTCACGCTCGGCATGGTTCCCAACGTCGTTGTGTCACCCACCGACTCCACCGGCGGGGTCGATGTCACGGTGTGGGTCAAGTTGACCATCGGTGGGTGTCCACTTCGAGCTCAGATCAAAAAAGACGTCGAGTCACGCGTTGCGTTGCATCCGGCGGTACGAGACGTGCGGATCGAGTGGGGTGAGATGACCAGCGAAGAACGCAGCGAGGTCATGCTCAAGGCCCGCTGGTCAGCTCGGGAGAATGCACCCGACACCGAGGTGTCGCAGTCCACCCGCATCCTTGCGATCGCGAGCGGCAAGGGCGGCGTCGGCAAGAGCAGCGTCACCGTCAACCTCGCGGCCGCGCTGGCATCTCAAGGTCTCACAGTCGGCGTGCTCGATGCCGACATCTGGGGATTCTCCGTACCGAGATTGCTGGGAATCTCCGATCGGCTCGAAGCCATATCGGTCGAGGGCTCGGACAAACCGAAGATCATCCCGAACACGTTGCAGGTCGGGCGCGGCCAACTCAAGGTCGTCAGCACCGGTTTCTTAGTCGACGAAGACACGGCGTTGATGTGGCGAGGACTGATGCTCACCAAGGCAGTCGAGCAGTTCCTGCGCGACGTGGACTGGGGTGAGATGGACTACTTGCTGATCGACATGCCGCCTGGCACCGGCGATGTGCAGATGGGCCTCGCCCGAATGCTGCCCCGTACGGACCTGATCATCGTCACCACCCCAGCGTTGGCCGCCCAGAAGGTCGCGGCCCGTGCGGCAGACATGGCCAAGCGCAGCTTCCTTCGCGTCTCGGGAGTCATCGAGAACATGAGTTCGTTCACGTGCGACCACGGCGAGACGTATGCACTGTTCGGGGCCGGCGGAGGCCAGGCTCTCGCCGACGAGATCGGGGTGCCGCTGCTCGGACAAGTGCCGTTGGAACCTGCGGTCGGCGCAGGTGGAGATGCCGGTGTTCCGGTCGCGATGGCAGAAGGAGGTGGTGTCGCCGCAGACGTGTTCCACGCGATCGCGCGGCGGATCATCGACGACATCGCCCCGCCGGTCAATATGGCCGGTTGTTCGGCCCGAATGCTGGCCGCCGTCGCCGCCGCGTTCGACAAGGCCTGACCAGCGTTCAAGAGTTCGTCAAGCATCATCGCCCGATCGGTTGAGCGTGCCGATGCAATGAGCCATGAGGCACAAGCCGGTCGGCAGCTCACGTATCAACCCGATGAGCGATGCCTGGCCGATGGTCCTGCTGGATGTCGTGGTCGTGGTCGCG
>JANOEM010000494.1:0-16505 GCA_031413195.1 Actinomycetes bacterium | reverse complement strand
ACGCCGCGGCAGCGCGCGCAACCGAACTCGCCGGCTTGCCCCCGACCATGATCACGGTCGGCGAGCTGGACATGTTCCTCGACGAAGACATCGACTACGCGCAGCGGCTCATCGCTGCCGGTGTCTCCACGGAACTGCACGTTTACGGCAAGTGCATCCACGGATCCGATGTGCTGGTGCCTCACGCCGAGGCATCGCAGCGGTGGATGCGCGACGAGATGGCCGCCCTCGATCGGGCCCTCAACGGCTGACCGTCGCTTGGGTTGTTGGCCTTCCCGCTACCTTTCCTCAGCGCTACTTTTCCTTTGCGGTCAGCGGCTCGAGCAACTGCTCCAGCGCTTGGGCGATTGCGGGATCCAGCTCGCCCGCATCTACCCACTGGCCCAGTTGTGAGCTGAGCGCCTTGGCCTTGTCGCGCTGCTTCTTAGCCGAGCGTTCGTCGAGAAGTCGACCGAGCGAGTCCGCGAGCTCCGCACCCGCTGCACCGACCAGTTGTGGGTTGACTTCGGTTTGTTGCAGGAATACTGCGAGATCGTTGGTTCGTGCGAAGCCGGGGATGATCTCGTCGACCTGCAGTGTCGTGGCAATCGTCACGGGGGTTGTCGGCGCAGCGGTTGTCGGCGGAAGGGTCGTCGGCGAAGGGGTTGGCGAGGCGGTTGTCGCTGCTGCCTCGGTGGCGGAGGTCTCGGTGTCTGCCGGCGTCCCGATGTCGTCATTTCCCGCCAGCAAGGAGAGAGCGAGCGCCAACAGCGCGACGATGGTGACGACCGCAATGACCGCAACGGCCGCCATCGGGGCTCGTCTCGTCGTGGAACCGGTCGTGGGCGGGGAGCTCTCGGCGGTCCTGTCGATCGCAACAGCGGTCGGCATGACCTCGGTGTCGCCGCCGCGTACGCCCAGCGCTGGCTGGACCGTGTCCATCACCTGCGTCGGGATCGCAGACTCCGGGGGTGGGGCGACGGGCGCCGACCACACGATCGCCAGATCGGCAGCCATCTCGCCAGCGGTCGAGTACCGCTCGGACGGTTGCTTCGCCAGTGCGCGGGCTACCGTCGCTGCAAGTTTGGCGGGCACATCTGCGCGCAACGTGCGCACGTCGACGGCGGGCTGTGACTGTTGCGCGAGCGCGACGGCGATGGGCGAATCTCCCGTGAACGGCGTGCGCCCCGTGAGCATCTCGAACAGCACGATGCCCACCGCGTAGACATCGGTGGCGGGCGAGATCGGCGCGCCGGTCGCCTGTTCGGGGGTGAGGTACCGCGGGGTGCCGATCACCATCCCGGTGCGGGTGAATGACCCCTCGAGTTGCTCGAACCGCTTGGCGATGCCGAAGTCAGCGAGCTTCGCGTCGCCGTCGTTGCCGAGCAGGATGTTCGCGGGCTTCACATCGCGGTGCACGATCCCAACGGCGTGGGCAGCGGCGAGCGCGGCGAGCACCTGTTCGGCGATGCGGGAGGCCTCGTCGATGGCGAGAGGGCCAGTGCTGGCCAAGTGCTCCGCGAGCGAAGGCCCATCAACGAACTCCATCACGATGAAGAGTTCTCCGGCGTCTTCGCCCGCGTCGAACACCGTGACCGCGTGACGGTGCTGGAACGCGGCCGCCGTTGGTCCTTCTCGCAAGAACCGTTCCCTTCCCGCTGGATCGGCGGAAGCGACCAGGTCTGCGTTGAGCAACTTGACGGCGACGCGACGTCCGAGACGCTCGTCTATCGCAGCATAGATGTGCGACGAACCGCCTGCGCCGACCTGCTCGATGATCCGGTACCGATCGGCCAATCGACGTGTCATCGGGCTGTGTATACCCACTCGCTCCGTGTTTCACACCACGCGGCGGCCCGACGCCAGCGCCGACCACTTGCGTCTCTTCGTCACGTTCCGATGGATGATGGCCGTCCCGCCCGGGTAGTGCGGAGATCATCCATCAGGGTGTGACGAGAGCGACGCGGATCGGTCGCGCTCGAGGCGCTTGCGCGATGTGGGCGTTCGACCGGCGTCTACGATCGGTGCATCAGGTGCGTCCGTGCCCAAAGCCGAGGAGTTCGCGATGGGGATCTATTCCGAGCATGTGCTCCCACGGATCATCAACACAGCATGTGGTATGAAGGCGTCAGAGCCGCTTCGAAGCCGGGTCTGCGAAGGCCTCCACGGTCACGTTCTCGAGCTCGGATTCGGCTCGGGCCTCAACATTCCGTTCTACCCGGCCACCGTCACGGGGGTCGCCGCGATCGAGCCGGCGGACCTCGGATGGAAGCTCGCCGGCAAGCGTCTCGCCGAGTCGAGTGTCCCGGTGGAGCGGTCAGGTCTCGACGGTCAATCGTTGCCCTTGCCCGACGCCAGTTGCGACAGTGCTCTGTCGACGTGGACGCTGTGCACGATCCCCGACGTAGCGGTTGCATTGGCCGAGGTGCGGCGGGTGCTCAAGCCCGGTGGGACGTTGCACTTCGTCGAGCACGGATTGGCCCCTGACGAGGAAGTCCAGCGCTGGCAACATCGCCTCGAACCGATGCAGAAGCGGCTGTTCGGTGGGTGCCATCTCACCCGCCCCATTGCCGATCTGCTGACCGAAGCCGGCTTCGTCATCAGTGAGATCGACGTGTTCTACGAAAAAGGTGCACCGAAGTCCCTGGCTGCGGATTCCCTGGGAACCGCTGTCTCGCCGTCGGCGACGAGTGAATCGCGACATGGATGACCGCGAAACGGCGTGAGACGTCGCTAGCGCTAGCCGGCCGAGGGGGAAGCGTGTTCGGCGACCAGCCGATCCAACGTGTCGGCACTCGCCTCCTCGAGGGCTGAACACTTCGACAACGCGTCGAGCACTGCAGGATCGCCGGTCCGAGTAGCGATGCCTCGCCAAGCCTGCGCCCCCTGGCGCTCGGCGTTGGCCTGCACCCGGAGCTGATCCCACACGTCCAGTGGCGTGAACACGCCGTAGTACGTATCACGCGCCCCCGGTAGTTGGGCTTGCAGCAGCTCATGCAGCGATGAGTCGAGCATGAACGCCGCCTCGATCCGGTCGGCGATCTCATCTTCGGCGCCTGCGCACACGAGCAAGTCTTCGGCGTGTTCCGGGAGTTGCTCGGCCCAGTATCTGTATCGCTCGGCGGCACCGCGTTCCAGCAACGCGAGAAATCGAGGCACGGCCTCTGCCGGGATCTGCCCGATGTACGGCGACAGCAAGGCGCCGAAGTTCGGGATCACTGTGTCGCTCACGTCGCCGAGAGTAGACGTGATGGGACGACTGTTGCGAACGCTGGATGAGGTTCCGGGTCGCCGAGGTGAACTCGTTCAGGGGGTTCCGCTGACCACCAGCACCTGGCCGGTCACCCACGACGACGCTTCGGATGCGAGGTAGACAGCGGCGGCGGCGAAGTCCTCGTCGCGACCGAGACGTCCGAGTGGTTGCTTCGACGCCAGTTTCGCGAACTTGGCATCGTCGAAACCTGAGGCCCGGTAGTAGTCCGCTGTCGGGGTGTGTCCCGGAGCGATGGCGTTCGCGCGGATTCGACGCGGTGCGCATTCGAGCGAAAGGGTCTGGGTCAAGTGGTTCACCGCCGTCTTGGCCGCCGCGTACACGCCGTGGCCGGGTGCCCCCTTGGTGAGGCCGCCTGTGGACGACACGTTGATGATTGCTCCTCCGTCGATCAGCACGCGTTGGGCCTCGACACTCGCCAGCCACACCGACGTGAGGTTGCGATCCATGATCGTGTGCCAGGACTCCTCGGTCACCGAGGTGAGGTACCCCATTGGTTCGCCTTGCAGCCCTCCGGCATTGTTGACCCAGATCGAGATCGGGCCGAGCATGTCGGTCGCTTGCCGGCCGAGGCGTGCGAGATCAGCGGCGCTGGTGACGTCGGTCGGGATCGCGGCAGCGCTCCGACCCATCGCGGTGATCTCGGCCCGCACGGCCTCCAACGGTTCGAGACGGCGGCCGGCCAGAGCGACATCGGCGCCGGCGCCTGCAAGGCCGAGAGCGATTGCTCGACCGATTCCCGTGCCGCCGCCGGTGACCACAGCGACTCGTCCATCAAGGCGGAACAGCTCCAGAACGTCCATGACCCGGATTGTGTCACGAGCCTTGCAGGCTCCTCCGATCGGCGGTGATTCGGCGGCATCGCAGCCGGACCTGTGCGTGCGAGCCGAGCGGCTCCGGGGTGCTCGATCGAGCGCTAACGTGGCGTATGAGCAAGGTTCGCTTGCGCGTCTGTACCGCGGTCGTGATGACTCTCGTCCTCACGTCGTGCAATGGCGATGGCAACGGCTCCACCGCCTCGGTGAACTCATCGTCGATCGATTCCGCGCCGGCCGCGTCGGCCACCGAAGTCACCGACGCGGCCATCGGCGACTCCACCGACACCACGACTGCCACTGAACCGACCAACGTCGGGTCGGTCGCCCCCACCATCCCGATTCCGACGTTCGATCCCGACGACTTGCCTGCGCTCCCACCACCGGCTCCGATCAGTGGCATCGCCGCGGCCGAACGAGTCGCGCAACTCGTCGCCGCTACCGACGACGCTGCGGTCGACGACGGCGGTTGGCCGGCTGTCTATGCCGAGTTGGCCGTTCCGATCAGCGATTCCACTGCGGTGGCGACCCCGGGGGCCGATCCAATCGGGCCACGCTGGGAGACCGTCTGGGCCGTCGGCAGGATGAGTCGTGGCGCGAGCACCATCGCCTTACCCGACGTCGCTCGAGCGCTCGGATGGGACTCCGAATCACCGGCCGACGTCGAGCGGTTGCTGGCTGACCTGCGCGCCGCAGCCACGAGCCCGGATCCCCGCCTGCAGACATTGGGTCTGTTCGTGGCCGCCAAGTCGGTTGCGAACGGCGGCGATGATTTCGTCGATCCGGCTGTTCTAGCGGATCAGGTTCGTTTCGACGCGGCCACGATGCAGCTCCTGGTGTGGGTTGTCGCTCGCGACGTGTTGGCAACCGTGCTACCACCCTCGCTGGAGACGACGCCAGGATCGACTACGGAGACCACAGCCGGTCTGGGCCGAGTCGCTCGACTTGGCGGTGGGACGCCTTGTTCGGAGGCCCTCGGCACCGCGGAGCAGACTTCGTGGATCAACTACGTGGTCGGCAAGATCGGCGGCGGCGTGGGGATCGAGGGGGTTGTCTCGCTTCCGGGATTGGTCGAGCTGTGGGCGACGAAGATCACCGCGCTCAGCAAGGGGGCCGAGGCCGGAAAGGCGGCCGGCGAACGTGCAGCCGCGGTGATCAACAAGCTGAACCTCGCCGCGTCACTGCTCTCGCTGATCGCGCAGGTCAATGCGCTCGCGGTGAACACCGTCATCAATCCGGACCCGCTCGTGCGTCATCGGCAGGCTTCCGACGGCGACACCGCCGAAGTGCGCGTCGACATCTCTTTCGACTCGTCGCGCTTCGATGGCAACGACGCCGGATTCTGCCTGCTCAGCCTGTTGTCGAATGCGTTGGGGGTCGGTTTGTCGGTGCCTGCCGACGGTGCCAAGTTGTCCGGTGTAGAGGTGGTCGTGACGCCCGGCCAAAACTTCCCCGACAAGGTCTACTTCTCCGACGGCGGCGAGCCGCGGCGGGTGACCGACCAATCGGGCTCGATCACGATCGGGGTGCAGGGACGGGCCAGGAGCAAGACCCTGCCCGAGAGCGCGAAGGAGATCATCGACGAGTTTGGCCTCAGCTACGCCGCCCAGGTCGAGGAGGTGACGACACAGAGCCTGCTCAACGTGTTCATCGACGGCCTGTCGCTGGCCAAGGGCGGCTTCGGTGGAGCGATCGACATCGCCAAGACGCTGCACTATGACCTCGGCGAGTTTGCGTACCGGTTCAAGGACTACCTGACCGGTTACCGGATCAGCCAGACCTGGATCGGTGGGTACGAACTGAGCGGAGAGGTCTGCGACCTCGAGCAGGCATTTGTGATTCAAGCCGATGGTTCGGGGGTTGGTGGCTACGTCGGGGAACTGACGATCACGCCCAGTGCCGACGGTCAGGTTGCGTACGAACTGGTCGGTAAGTTCGGAGGCCAACTTGCCGGGCATGGGTCGGGCACCGGCACGTTGACGGTCTCGGCCGAACAAGCCTTGGTCACGCTCACGGGTGGACAGTTCGTCGCAACGTTTCCCGGCATCGGCGATCTCCCCGTTGGTGAAGGCGGCGCACACTTTGCCGGAGCAGAGTCCGACCCCATCTTGTTGTATGCCGACCCGACCACGTGCGGCGGTAGCTGAACCTCGTCTCGACGAAGGTCGCGATCTGACCGTGGATCAGCCGCGACCGACGAAACCTTCACCGACCATCGAAGTCTGCACGTCGCGGACGTAGCGCGGCCCGAGGTGCGCTCGGACAACCTGCAGCGCGTCATCGGCGGATGAGATTCCGGAACGCTGCAGTTCGTCGAGGTCGATCATCGTGTCCCGCAGGGCCTGTCCGAGCTGACGATGTGCTGCCCTGGCGTGTGCCGGATCCTCGGGAATCGGGAGGTCCTTGTGCTGGCCGATCGAGGTCGCCCGTTCGCGGACGCGATCAGCGGCTGGCCCGCTCGCATGGCCGAGTGTGGCGGCGGCTAGGTTCCGGATCACTTCGGACGTGCATTGGAGGCGCAAATGGGCGAGTCAGCGTTGACCGCCGACTACTTGATCATGGGAGCGGGTGCCGCAGGGATGGCCTTCGCTGATTCGCTGTTCACCGAGACCGATGCGACGATGGTGATCGTCGATCGTCGTGATCGGCCAGGCGGCCATTGGAACGATGCCTACCCGTTCGTCCGGCTGCACCAACCGTCGAGCAGTTACGGTGTCAACTCGGCGAGTCTCGGCTCAGGCTCGATCGACAGAGTCGGCCTCAATGCCGGGTTTCACGAACTGGCCTCCGGCCAGGAGGTGCTCAGTCACTTCGATCTGGTGATGCGACAGCGGTTGCTTCCCTCCGGCCGTGTTCGTTTCATCCCGATGAGCGAGGTGGGCGAGGATCGGGTTGTCACCTCTCGGCTCTCGGGGGCAAAGTTCTCGGTCGACGCTCGTCGCTTCGTCGACGCAACTCATTCGAAGATGATGGTTCCTTCGACCACGACTCCCCAGTATTCGGTCGACCCCGCTGTCACATGTGCGCCCCTCAACGAACTGCCCCGTGTCGCGCCCGCGTACAACGAGTTCGTGGTCATCGGTGCGGGCAAGACGGGGATGGACGCGTGCATCTGGCTGCTCGACAACGGTGTCGAAGCCGACCGGATCCGCTGGATCATGCCCCGCGATTCGTGGGTGTTGGACCGAGCCGGCATCCAGCCCGGAGAAGAGATGTTCGCAGCGCTCTGCAAGAGCGTGGCCGATCAAGTCGAAGCGGTTGCCCTTGCCGACTTGGCGGCAGATGTCTTCACCCGGTTGGAGGAGTCGGGCGAACTTCAACGCATCGATCCCACGGTCACGCCCGCTGCCTACCACTGCGCGATCTTGAGCCAGCGTGAGTTGACGGAACTGCGCCGCATTCGCAATGTCGTCCGCATGGGTCGCGTCAAGGCCATCCACGCCGACCACGTTCAACTCGATCACGGCACCATTCCCACGGGCTCGGGTTGTCTCCATGTCGACTGTTCTGCCGCCGGGATCCCCACCCGCCCGTCGACGCCGGTGTTCGATGGCGACCGGATCACGCTGCAATGGGTGCGAACCTGCCAGCCGACCTTCAGCGCCGCGTTCATCGGGTTCATCGAATCCACGTTCGCGGATGAGGCCGTCAAGAACCGGATCTGCAGCCCGATCGTGCCACCGACGGTTCCGCGTGACTGGCTGCGGATGCTGCAGGTCGAACTCGCCAATCGGCATTGCTGGACCGAGTTTCCCGAGATCAACGACTGGATGGTCGCATCGCGGCTCGACCCGTTCGCGAAGGTCGCGCGCACTCGCCTTGGCGCGGATGTCGAGGCCACCGACCACGTCGGGCGTTACCTGCAAAACATCGCGGCAGCGAATGCGAAGCTCGAACAGTTCCTGGCCGAAACGAGTGCGGAGTCGACGTGACCGACGAGATCTTCGCCGCGAACGGCGACATCACGCTGCGCGTCGAGGTGACGGGTGACGGCCCCACCATGGTCTGCGTGCACGGCTGGCCCGAACTCGCGCACTCGTGGCGACATCAGGTCGCCTTCTTCTCCGAGCGCGGCTACCGGGTCGCCGCGATGGACGTCCGTGGCTACGGTGGGAGCTCCGCCCCGCCAGATGTCGGGCGCTACACCCTGAGCGAACTGGCGGGCGATGTTGCAGCAGTGGTGACCGCGCTCGGCGACGATCCGGTCGTGCTGTTCGGGCACGACTGGGGAGCGCCGATCGCATGGCACGCGGCGATCCGCTACCCCGAGCTTGTACGGGCAGTTGCCGGGCTCAGTGTGCCCCACACGCCTCCGTTGCCCTTTTCGTTGCTGGATGTGTTCGACCAGTTGTACGCCGACCGGTTCTTCTACATGTTGCGCTTCCAGCAACCAGGCGTGGTCGAGGCCGAGTTCGGCGTCGACATGCGCGCTGCCCTGAAGCGCGTGTACTTCGCCCTCTCCGGTGCCGCGCCACCCAACAGCCTGCCGACGTTGGGATCGCGTGACTCTGCGTATCTGCCACTGCTTCCCGAACCGCCCGACGGTCCACTTCGCTTCCTGCCCGACGACGATCTCGATGTGTACGCATCTTCATTCATCCGCACCGGCATGACCGGGGCGTTCAACCGGTACCGGGCTCTTGGCCTCGATGTCGCTGCTTCCGCTGACATCGTCGGGGCGAAGGTGGTCCAGCCGTCGTGCTTCATCGGAGGCGAACACGACCTCGTCCGGACGATGATTCCGGGTCTCGACTCGTTCGCCGATCCCGGATCCGGATGCACGGACTTCCGTGGAAGCACGATCATCCCGGGCGCCGGGCACTGGGTCCAACAGGAGGCACCGGCAGAGGTCAACGCCGCCCTCGCTGCATTCCTCGACTCGATCTGACGGCGGACTCTCAACTCGATCTGAAGGCCGGTCCTGCTGCCTCGCTAGTGGGTCGTGTCGACGATCAGCAGACTGCACGGGGCGTGGTGCGAGATCCTGTTGGGGACACTGCCGAGCACGAACCTCTTGACGCCGGTCATACCGCGGTTGCCCACGACCAGTAGGTCCGCGTTGACCTTGCGCGCCACATCGATCAGCGCGTCGCATGGGTCGCCGTAGACGAGGTGTGGTTCCACCGCCACACCTTCGCGCTCGGCGTCTTCCACCGCTGAGGCACAGATCGCGTTGGCGTGTTCGGCCATATTTTCGTTCAGCCGATCGATGTCGACGACGGGCCCACCGGAACTGGCCGACATCGCGGCTGCGTTGACCCCGACGGAATGGTAGACGTGCACGATGTGCAACGTGGCGTTGGTTGCCTTCGCGAGAAACGTCGCATGACGCAAGGCAACTCCTGCTGTCTCGGATCCGTCTGTCCCCACCACGATGCTGTTATACACCGCCTGATCGTGCCAGTTGAGAACGGTCGGCGCAAGGGGCGTGTCCGCGCGTTTACGCTTCGCCGAGGTGGAATTGCGCTGAGCTGTCGGCCGTGATTGACTTCGCCGATGAGCGATTCTGAGAACATGAATGAGATCGAACAGACTGTCGAAACGGAGATTGTCGATCTCGACGGTGATGGCGTGATCGATGTGGTAACCGAAGTGACAACGACCGTGATCGACCTCGATGGCGACGGCGTTGCCGACATCATCCAGCAGACGACGATCACGGCGTACGACGTCGATGGTGATGGCGTTGCCGACATCATCGAGTCGACGACGGTTACTGCCGTGGACGTGGACGGTGACGGAACGATCGCCGATGACGAGATCGCGATCGAGACCACGATTGCCGTCCGCGAGGACCTCGCCGAGGACACCGAATCTCAGGACTGACGCGGACGGTCGGCCCCGGGTCGGTCCGTCAAGTCGTCAATCCGGCGAGTTCGCTGCTGACGTCCCAGAGGCGTCGTGCAGCGGCATCGTCGAGCGCTGTTGCCGCTGGCTGCTTCGGCGCGGAGTTGACGTAGTACAGCCCAGTGACACCCTCAGCCGAAGGTGACGTCGCGAGCAAGACCGATGTCGTCGCGCCTCGCTCCGGAGACTTCGCAAACGGTCGCAACAACGTTGCGGTGACGTCGCCGAGACGACCTCCATCACCGTCACGGCCGATGCGAGTCGCGACGAATCCTGGGTGGAGCGAGTTGACGGCGATCCCGGCGCCGCTCCAGCGTCGTGCGGCTTCACGCGCGAACAAGATGTTGGCAAGCTTGGACGCGCCATAGGCACGCATCGATCGGTAACGCCGTTCGCTGTTGAGATCGTCGAAAGTGAGCCCGCCACGGGCGAAACGGTGGGCGTCGGATGCCACGACGACCACCCGCGGCGCGTTCGCAGCGGCGAGCTGATCGTGCAGCAAGTTCGCGAGGGCGAAGTGGCCGAGGTGATTGACGCCGAAACTCATCTCGAATCCGTCGGCGGTGAGGGCTCGCTTGCGCATCACGACGCCGGCGTTGTTCACGAGAACGTCGAGTGCTCCGATTCGGTGCCCGAGGTCTGCGGCGAACGCCCTGATCGAATCGAGTGAGCCGAGATCCAGCGGCATTGCATCGACCACCGCACCTGGGACTGCAGCACGCACGTGTTCGGCTGCGGTCGATCCCTTCGCAGGCGAGCGCACCGCAAGAATCACGTGTGCCCCCGTCCGGGCGACGCCAACTGCGGTCGCCAGACCAATTCCGCCGTTTCCGCCCGTGATCACAACCTGTGTTCCTGGCCCCAACGCCATGTCACGCACTCCGTTCGTCGTTGTCGAGGCGTGCTCGCCCCGTCGCCGGAACACCGTACCTACGGAGGGCGGCGTTCAGCAGGTCCGAAGGAGGTCACGTCGTGTTCATCGGGTTGCGCCAGCGCAACCCAGGGAAGCGAGCGAAATCGGTGTCCGCCGACCACAGCTCGAGGCCGTGCTCGATCGCGAGCGCCGCAAGCATCGCATCGGGTACGAGGTTCCCGGTGATGCTCACCTCGCGGTTGAGCCGTGCGTAGATGAGAGCCGTTGACCCGGTTGCAGGAGGAATCCAGACCATGTCGCGTTGCAGCCAGGTCTCTACCCAGTCCCACGCCTCCTGGCCAGTCATCGGGTCGGTCTTGGCGCGAGGGTTCGTCGAAATGCGGACGAATGAGACGATTGTCTGCCATGGGATGCCGACTCGTTCGTCGCCGTTCATGATGGCCGTCACTATGTCGCTGGCCACCTCGTTCTGCGGCATCGTGAGGTCGGTCGCGTACAGCAGCAGGTTCGCATCCAACAGCATTACTCGTCCAACAGATCGAGCACTTCGCCGATGTTGGTGACGTCGATCCGTGCGCCGAGCGCACGCGGTTTCATCCGGTACGGAGTTTGACGTTTGTGCGGCGTGAGGCCCCGCCGCGCCAGAGTGTTTACGGCCTCGCTGAGACCGAGGCCTTGTTGCCGGCGAAGTCGTTCGACTTCGACCTCGATGTCCGGGTCGAGGGAGATGGTGGTTCTCATGGCCACACTCTAGGGCACATCTTGATGCGCCTGAGTGTGCATTTTGGTGTAAGCGCATCTCCCCGGTGAGCGGAGACGGACTGGCGTCGGTGTGCCATAATCAGTCTCGATGGTCGACCATGCGCCGGACGGACCCACGGGGGGCGCGGTTATCGGATCCGAGTTCGAACCGCGCCGCAGCCGCCGGTTGTTTGCTTCGCCCGCGAGTGAACCGCGTGCGCGTCGATTGACGGATGTTCTGCTCCTGGTCGGCAGTGTGTTGGTCCTGTTGATCGTCAGCGTTGCCGAGTTCCCGACGCCTGGATTCGTGGTTGCTTTCACTGCCTTCCTGCGCAGCGCACCCAACTTTCTCGATTCGGTGTGGCAGATCAGCATCGATCTGTTGGCCCTGTTCGCATTCGTGTTGCTCGTTGCGACCTTCGTCAAGCGCAGGCTCGACGTCGCTCGCGACTTGGTCCTGGCCCTCGTCATCGCGACTGTCGTCTGGCTCCTCGTAGCGCGATGGGCCCAGGGCGAATGGCCGGCGATCAGTCGGTCGTTGCGTTCTGCTCAGCCGGAGTCGTGGTACCCCTCTCCTCGTCTCGCGCTGCCCACGGCCATCATCGTCGCCATTGCACCCCACCTCACCCGGCCGATTCGGCGCCTCGGCCGCTGGTTGATCATCCTCGGTTCCGGCGCCGTGGTGGCGTTGGGCGCCGCGTCGCCATTGGGCGCAACCGCTGGCGTGATGGTCGGCAGCACGGCGGCGTTCGGCGTCCACCTGATCTTCGGATCCTCGGCTGGGCGGCCGAGCCTGGCCGATGTCGAACGCGCCTTGTCGAAGGTCGGGGTCACCGCCCGCTCGCTGACTCCGGCCGCCCGTCAGCGCGCGGGCGCTTTCGAAGTGACGGGCGAGGACAGCAACGGCGATCAGATCGTGGTCAAGGTCTACGGCCGCGACGCGCACGACTCTGCGTTGGCGTCGACGCTGTGGCGCACCCTTTGGTACCGCGACCCTGGCGTTCCGCTGCGGCTCGGCCGGTTGCAACAGGTGGAGCACGAGGCATTCGTGACCCTGCTCGCTGCTCAGTTCGATGTGCTCACGGAACGGGTTGTCACGGCCGGCGCAACGGTCGACGACGACGCGATACTCGTCCTGCGCGGCCACGGGGCAGCGCTCGCTGAGTTGACCGACATGGCGATGACCGACCGAGCCGCGCTCGTCGAACAGCTGTGGTCGATGGTCGCGGAACTTCATCGCGGCGGCATCGCGCACGGCAAGATCGACTCTGAGACGCTGATCGTCGAAGGCGGTCGGCTGGGGATCGTGGACTTCGGCGGAGCGAGTGTCGGTGCTTCGCCAGCACGCATGCAGAGCGACCGTGTCCAGTCCCTTCTCGCGGCGGTGCTGCTCGTCGGGATCGGATCCGCCATTGCCTCGGCGGTGACCGCGCTTGGTAGCGATGAACTGGCGGCGATGCTTCCGTACATGCAGCCAGCGACCCTGACGTCCCGGCAGCGTCGAGACATGAAGGCCGCCGAGATCGATCTCGACGACGTGCGGGCGTTCGTCGCCACCGCCATCGGCGTCGAGGAGCCAGCTCTCCAGAAGCTGCGCCGGATCTCCGTCGGGTCGCTGTTGAGAGTGGTGCTACCGGCTGTTGCCGTCATTGCGATCACCTCGGCCCTCGCCGGATTCGACTTCGAAGGTGTTCTCGACCAGATCCTCGGGGCGACGTGGTGGCTGCTCGTGCTGGGTTTCGCCCTGGCCCAGATCGTGCGGATCTCCCAGGCAGTCTCGACCCTGGGGGCCTCGCCCAAGCCGCTTCCGTTCGGCCCTGTTTACGCGCTGCAGTTGTCAGTCGCATTCGTCACGGTTGCCGTGCCGTCCTACGCCGCGCGGGTTGCGATGAGCGTGCGCTTCTTCCAGCGCCAAGCGGTTCCCGCCGGAGCCGCGTTGGCGGCGGGGGCCTTGGACACGATGACCACCTTTTTCGTCGAGGTGATCGGGATCAGCGCGATGTTGTTGTTCACTCCGGCCTCGTTGGATTTCGACTTCAGCGAGACCGGACAGGCGGCGAGTCGTCTGCTGCTGATCGCCGGTGTTCTCCTCGGCGTGATCCTGGTCGCCGTCGTGGTAGTCGGGCGATTGCGTCACTTCGTCGTCGAATGGGCCAAGCGCCTCGGCACGGAATCGGTGGCAGTGATCCGCGGGCTCCGGTCACCTCGCAGACTGGCGCTACTGATCGGCGGAAACATCGCATCGGAGATCCTGTTCACGCTGTCCCTCGGAGCGTTCGCTCTCGCGATGGGTACCTCGGTCTCGTTCGCCGACCTGTTGCTGATCCACCTCACGGTGTCGCTACTCGCTGGTCTGGTGCCGGTGCCCGGCGGTGTGGGCGTTGCCGAAGCGATCCTCACCATGGGTTTGATCCGGGCGGGTATGCCCGACGACGCTGCGTTCGCGGCCGTCATCGCCTATCGAGCGTCAACCTTCTACCTGCCACCGATTTGGGGCTATTTCGCGATGCATTGGCTTGAGCGCTCTCGCTACCTGTGACGCAGTTCGTGCCACACTGCTGTGGTGCGTCCGATTGCGGATGAATGGATCGGCGGCGGTGTCGCCGAGGGCTTCGGTGGGGTAGCCGACGCGTTCAGGTCGAACTTCCGAAACCGCGGAGAAGTCGGAGCGGCAGTAGCGGTGTACTGCGACGGGCGTAAGGTCGTCGATCTGTGGGGTGGCGCTCGGGACCCGGATCGGGGGCTCCGATGGAAGCAAGACACGTTGGTCCCGGTCTTCTCGACCACGAAGGGGATGGCTGCGACCGCTCTTGCCGTTGCCCATTCGCAGGGTCTGTTCCGACTCGATGCATCGGTCGCCTCGTACTGGCCGGCGTTCGGACAAGGTGGCAAGCAGCAGGTGACAGTCAGGCAACTCCTGGCCCATGAGGCCGGCTTGGCTGTGATCGACAAACGCCTCGATCTGGCGACCATTGCTGATCCGGAAGCGCTCGGCGCCGTACTCGCAGCACAATCGCCGGCGTGGCCACCGGGTACGGCTCACGGGTACCACGCGCAGACACTGGGCTGGTACGAGAGTCAACTTCTTCGGAGGGTTGATCCGGCGGGACGGTCGATCGGGGCCTTCTTCGCAGATGAAGTTGCCGGACCGCTTGACGCGCAATTCTTCATCGGGTTACCGGACGAGGTCTCGCCGGATCGACTTGCTGTCTTCTCCGGTGGCGGCCGAATGGCGGCGGTCATGCACGCGCATCGGATGCCCAGGCGTCTCGTCGCCGCGATGCTCAACCCGCGCAGCGCTACGGCGCGGGCCTTCACGAATCCGAAGGAACTCGCGATGAACATGTCCAGTATCAACCGGCCGGACGTACTGCGCTTGGAGTTTCCCTCGATGAACGGCGTAGGCGAAGTGGGCGCGATCGCGAAGATCTACGGCACGCTGGCTACAGGCGGGATCGAGCTCGGCCTCACCCGAGCAACGCTCGACGAACTCGAAGCCGCAGTGTGTGCTGACTTCGACGTCATCTTTCGCCTCGACAGCGCGTTCGCGATGGGCTTCATGAAGCCCTTTCCGATCCTGCAATTCGGCTCATCGGCTCGGTCATACGGTCATACAGGCCTGGGTGGGTCGTTCGGGTTCGCGGACCCCGACGCCAAACTGGGGTACGCGTACGCGATGAACCGTGGCGGTTACTCGCTTCCAACCGATCCGCGTGAGATCGCACTCCGCAACGCGGTGTACAACAGCGGCTGATACCTCGTCGTCTCTACGACATCCAGTCGAGCGAGCCCTGGTCGTACCTGTTGATCTCCCATCGACACCTGCGAACTGAATGTGTCAACCGCACGTCTTTGTTCGATTGAGGCAATCAGTTTGGCATCGACCGCAGGCGGGCCAAGGTCGATGACCACTACCTCGCCCGGTGGTTGGTGCCGGGACACGGCGGCAAGAGCATTGCAGGTCGGGCGTGAAGCCTGTCGTTCAACGCCGTGTATCGGTGCAACGACCGAACAGCACGGCGTCCTCGCCAGCGCAGTTGGTCACCGCGAGGCCGATCGCCAACCGCATTTCATCCGTTGACGTGCCGTAGTGCTGAGCGAGCCGCCACACAGGCCATCCTGCTGCCAGTCGCTGGACGAGTACGACGTCGTCGAACACTTCATCGGCGATTCCCTCGCCATCCGGACGGACTTGATTGTTCCGCTCGACCATTCCTTGATTCATGTCTACAAGACGTGAACACGGCGAAGTCATGACGCAGTTGCCGAAAACGAGATTGCTGTCGCCCTTGGCCTGCCAAGTGGTCGGTGGGTTCGGGCTGCGCGACCACATGATCCGCACGTCGATCAGCCGGGGCGCGCAGAACAGCGCGCCCTCGAACCGGCACAGCTCGAGGGCGCGGGGCGCCAACTGCTCCAGGTCGCTCCGGTCGATCAGCGAGTCCAACGGGTGCAGCCAATCGGACTGTGCCGGCGCGTACTTGGAGTGTGTGGCGATCATGTCCAATCGTTCGCGGGCTTCGAGCATCTCTGCCACTCGACGGTTCAGCGTGGGGTGGTCCGCGTGCACGACGATTTCGACATCGGTGCTATCGAGCAGCGTGTACAGGTGGTCGTACATCGGGCCACCGACGAGAGCGACGCGCAGTGTCACGGCGTGTCCACGATGCGGATTACCACGATCCGTGCACTCATCTGTTGTCCCCAGACGTTCAAGGCCCGAAGCCTCCAGTCTCGCGCCTATGGTCGCGAGATCTGCGACGGACCCGCCGCTGATCCAACGGAGCGCCATGACCACGATCCTCGCCGTCAGTACGCACGACCTGCGGGCGCGAACGTCGGCGTTCCTGCACGGCAGCGACGCCAATCATCCAGACCCCGACTACTCGGCCGCATACGTGGTGCTGCACACCGATGCCGAGCACGAGGGTCATGGCATGACGTTCACGATCGGCAAGGGCAACGAGTTGTGCTGCGC
>JANOEM010000493.1:0-2854 GCA_031413195.1 Actinomycetes bacterium | reverse complement strand
AGATCGACTGTGCGGCGGTCACAGACAGGTCTCGTGTTGCCGGTGTGGAGAGCGTCGAGACGTAGGACTCGATCGCATGGGTGAGCGCGTCCATACCCGTGGCTGCGGTCACGTGCGGCGGCAGGCCGACCATGAGGTTCGGATCGAGCGCGATCGCCGCTGGAACGAGCTTGTTGTCGACGATGGCGAACTTCCGGCCAGCCCCCGGATCAGAGACCACGGAAGCGATGGTCACCTCCGAGCCGCTTCCCGCCGTCGTCGGAACCGCGAAGAACGGCATGACGTTGGCACGGACTTTGAAGTAGCCGTCGAGGTCCGCCGGACGACGGCCCCTTGCGTCGCATGCAATCATGGCCTTCGCCGCGTCGATCGACGAGCCGCCGCCGATTGCGAGCACCGCTGTTGCCCCCGACGCCCGCAGCTGCTCGATACCCGCAGTGATGATGTTGATGGTCGGATCGGGCTCGACCTCCCAGAACACCGTCACCGCAAGGCCAGCCTCCCTCAGCGCGTTCAGCACTGGGTCGACGACTCCGAGTTCCATGAGCACGCCATCCGTCACGACGAAGACGGACCGGACGCCGCGGTCGGCGATCAATCCGGCGAGCTCGATCGACGAGCCGGGCCCCGTCAGCGTGAACGGCGTCGGCGCAGGCACGAGACGCGCGACGACGCCGAGGGCACGAATCCGGACACGCGCGTACAGATATGACAGGTGATTGGCTTGAACCCGAATCCACCGATTGGTGATCAGCTCCGCGCGATCGGCGGCCCGGGCCGGAGCTGACGCACCCCCGTCGTACGTCGGTGCTGGCCTTTGGCCGTCCGTCATCGTGCTCTCCTGTGGTGTCGCACCGGTCGTTTGGGTTTCGCCTTCAATCTTCGATGACCGTGCGAGCAACCGAATCACCCCTGACAAGGTGATTCGGTCGGAATCGCTCCAGCAGTCCGCGGACTCGACCGGCTGCGACGACCTGAGAGCGGGAGGACACATCCAGTCGGGAATACAGGCTGCGAACGTGGGTCTTCATGGTGATGACCGAGATGTAGAGCTCCGCAGCGATCTCCGGTTCAACAGGCACGTCGCCAGATATCGCAGGATTCCAGCTCCGTGGGGACGTCGAATCACCCATGTCAGGGTGATTCGGTTCCGAGCGGGATAGTGAACGATGCCTGCATGACCGCGCCCAACGTTCTTCTGATCATGACCGACGAGGAGCGATACCCGCCCCCGTACGAGAAAGCTGCGGTGGCCGAATTCCGACGCACCCAGCTCACCGCTCAGGCACGTATCCGTAACGGCGGCGTCGAGCTGCATCGCCACTACGTCGGTTCCACCGCATGTGTTCCGAGCCGGGCGACGCTGTTCACCGGCCAGTACCCGTCACTGCACGGTGTGTCCCAGACCGATGGCGTTGCCAAGCACAGCGACGACCCCGGCATGCGGTGGCTCGACCCCAACGCTGTGCCAACGCTGGGCGACTGGTTCCGAGCCGGCGGCTATCAAACGCACTACCGCGGCAAATGGCATATCAGCCACGCCGACCTGCCGGGCACGAGCGGTACGGACGGTCTGATGGCCTCCGACGACGACGGCAACGTGATCGCCGAAGCCGTCGAGGCGTACCGACTCGCCGACCGGCTCGACCCGTTCGGGTTCTCAGGATGGATCGGCCGCGAGCCACACGGGGCGTCGAAGTCGAACAGTGGCACCGTTCGCGACCCTGTGTTCGCCGAGCAGGTCATCCACCTCTTCGACGACCTGGCGACGACGTCGGACGACGGGCCGTGGCTTGCCGTCGCTTCGTTCGTGAACCCCCACGACATCTCCTTCGCGGGAGGTTTCTACGAAATGCTCCTCGGCTTCGAACCAGCTGACGACACCGTTCCTGACATCGCTGAGGCGCCCTCGCAGTCGGACTCATTCGCCGGGCGGCCGGCCTGCCAAGAGCAGTTCAAGGCGCTGTGGCCACAGATGGTCGCGGAGCAGCCGGCCGACAATGCGTACCGTCGCCTGTACTACTACCTGCACAAGCTCGTCGACCAGGCCGTCGGGCGCATCCTCGACGCACTAGAAGCATCCGGAATGGCCGACGACACCATCATCGTGTTCACTTCCGACCACGGTGACCTCCTCGGCGCCCATGGCGGGCTCCAACAGAAGTGGGCCAACGCCTTCGACGAAGCCACGCGCGTCCCGATGATCATCAAGGGCCCAGGCGTCGCGTTGCTACCCGGAGGGATCACCGCACCGACCAGCCATGTCGACCTGATCCCCACGCTGCTGGGCCTCGCAGGAATCGACGTCCAGCGAGCCGCCGCAGAAATCGCGCAGCACCATTCCGAAACCCGACCGCTGCCAGGCCGCGACCTGTCCAGCATCGTCACGGGACGAGCCGCTGCGGAGTCAGTGACCGGGGCCATCTACTTCATGACCGAGGACAACGTCACCAGCGCGCAGGTGCAGGCCAACGTCCTCACCGGCGAGCTGTTCAGCAGCCTCGAACCTCCATTGTGCATCGAGTCCATCGTCACGACCCTGCCCACCGGCGACGACGGAGCACCCGAACTCTGGAAACTCAACCACTACTACGAGCGTCTCGACCAGTGGAATGCGGACCACGGAATCCCCACGCAGCCCGGCACCCTGCCGGCAGCGGAGCCAGCGTGGGAACTTCACAACCTGACGGTCGACCCCGAAGAGCGAAAGAATCTGAGCACCGATGCGCCCGATGCGTTCAGCCAGATGCGCGTCGTGTTGAAAGCACAGCGCGACGAAAAGCGGTTGTTGCCGTCGATCGGTGCCGGTCGCTAGTCAGGGCTGGGTGCCGGGCAGCCCGCACGTCAGGCAAGC
>JANOEM010000492.1:0-6661 GCA_031413195.1 Actinomycetes bacterium | reverse complement strand
GTTCGTCGGCGTGGTCGAGGATGTCTTGGATGGAGCGGGGCATGGTGGTCACCTGGTGAACTTTGGCCGTGCGGTCATGGCGTGGATGATGAAGTCGATTCCGTCGGCGCGGCTGACGCCGATCTCGAGGAGTTGGCCCGTCTGGCTGGGGCCGATGAGCATGATCAGATCGTCGAGTTGCAGGACTCGCGTTGGGTGTCGGTAGGCGTGAAGGATGTCGTCGTCGCTGACAGCGTGTTTGCGTGCGCTGGCGAGGATCACCGGTTCCACGTCGTCAACTTATCTTGATGGACACCCGACGTGCCACTACCGAGCTTGACCTTCAACGCTCACCTGCCGGCGGCCGGAGTTCCTCCGCGCGCCAGATGGGCACCGAGTCGTCGTGGTGATCCGCACGAGCGGCGGAGTCGTCTTGCACAGATAATCACCCGGATGGTGAGCGAGGTCGGCGGTTATCGCGGCGGCGCCCCATCTGGCGGCACCTTGCCAATGGATCTGCCAATGGATCGACGCGGAATCCATTGACAGAGGGCAACACAGGGCAACACCGACTGACACCTCGGGGTAGCATCGCCGCAGATCAGACACCACAACACGACATCTGACAACACGGGACGGACAGGGTCGCTCACCCTCTCAAGGTGGCGGCACGGGTTCGAATCCCGTTGGGGCTGCAAAGAAAGCCAGTTCAGAGCCATCTTCGGAGTGGCTCGCTGGTCTTCTAGCTGAGATGTGGCCGGGACGGGCGTAACAGGCTGCGCCGCTATGTCGCTGGAGGGTTGGCTGCTTTGGCAGATGGGTCGGAGCGGCCGTTGTCGTGTCCGCATCAGATGCTCCCGGAGTTGGAAGCGAGGATCGTGGAGCTGCGCCGGACGCATCCGGGGTGGGGTCCGCGCCCCAACATTCGCTCTGGTGCCGGTTCTACTCGATGCTGATCTTCTGGAGTCTCTCCAGGCTGGCCGTCATGGACTCGGACACCGAGTTGGTCCCGTTGATCCACGCCCCGCCATCGCTCAAGAGATCCTCGGGCAAGGGACCGAAATCAAAGACTTCGGTGACGACGGTGGCGTTGTCCCCGTCCGGATCGAGGATGTAGCCCCAGCGGTAGCCAGCAGGTATTCCGACTTTGGATGGATCATTGTCCTGAGCCCGTGAAGCGTCTCCAGGTGCCGGTTCCCAAAATATGCGTCGGTCCGGCTCGAACTCCACGACGTAGTTGAGCATGAGGTAGTCGTCTCCGAGGCGATGCATCTTCATGGTGAAGGTGTCGCCCACGTTGGAGATTGGACGGTCGAGGACAGCCCCCCTGAGCATGCCCGAACCGTCGAAATCCAGGTGACGATGCGGATTCGCCAGGATTCTGAAGATGCGGGTCGCTGGTGCTTCGATCCTGCGTGATACTTCGATCTTCTTGCTTTCCTCTGCCATCGTCCAGCCCTTTCGTTCTCCAGCGAAGCGACCCGTACCCGCCCGCCGATTCTTCCACACTCCCCGAGGTGCCTACTTGAGACTGGTGGCAGGCGCGACGGTTTCGTAGCGTCGTTGAGGTCGCCGTCGGTGGTTCTCGAAGTGCCCGCCGGCTGTTGAGGTCTGGCTTCCTATCGAAGCGCTCCGGCAGCGATCTCGCCGTGCCCGCAGCGGTTCCATCAGCAACGTAGGACCCGAGGAGGGCTCATGGAAGTGGTAATTGGCATTGATCCGCACAAGGCATCGCATCACGCGTTCGCGGTCGATGAACGCGAGGTCGAACTCGCGCTCGGATAGGTCGTGGTCCGAGATTGGTGCAATGTTGGGTGTCTCCAAGCAAGCCGCCCAAAGGAAGTACTCCAAGGTCGCCGTGTAGTACCGATCGGCCGTACTGGACTGAATGTTCTGGGCCGACATTCGCGCTTGCGTTGACTGCGAATACAGGGCAATCTGCTCGGGTGCGCCGGCTTCTTCTCACCTCGGCCGGCGTCAGGAACGCAACGATCCGCGACGCGCTGCTCGATTTGCTTGGCCGTCCAATTGAGGACTGCACCGCGCTGTGCATTCCTACTGCGATGTACGGCCATCCCCATGCCGGTCCGGGCGAGAACGTATGGGAGTTCGTCGCCGGGCGCTCCGAACAGCCCATGATCGAACTGGGTTGGAAGTCGGTGGGGTTGATCGAGTTGACCGCGCTGCCCAGCATCGACAAGGAGCGATGGGTTCCCCTCGTACGCAAAGCCGACGTGCTACTCGTGTCGGGCGGCGACGCCCTCTACCTGTGCCACTGGATGCGAGAGTGCGGGCTGACCGACTTACTGCCCCAGCTCGACGACACAGTGTGGATCGGTATGAGCGCGGGGAGCATGGTGATGACACCGCGTATCGGCAAGGAGTTCGTCGGTTGGAAGTCGCCCGCTGGAGACGACCGCGCGCTCGGCCTGGTGGACTTCGCGATCTTCCCTCACCTTGACCATGAGCTCCTACCCGACAACACGCTGGCCAGTGCCAGGGCATGGGCTGCCGGCCTCGACTGTGCCGCGTACGCAATCGACGACGAGACCGCTATCCGCGTGATCGAGGGCGCCGTCGATGTCGTGTCGGAAGGTCAGTGGCATCGGTTCGACGCGTAGCGCAGATCTGCCTGATGGAGAGTGTCGAGGGTTGTTGAGCGACGGCTTAGCGTCCTTGGTCCCGGTCGGTTGACTCTCGAACTGCCTGTCGCCCGTGTTGTTGGGTTGGCAACTCCGTCGCTGATCTGGCTCGTGGTCGGGTCACGTCGCTGCTGGCCGCACCGCCGTGCGACATCCGAACAGATGTTCGATTAGAGTTGCAGATGATGTCTGGGGCCACGATCCTGCACGCCGATCTCGACGCCTTCTACGCGTCGGTCGAGCAGCTGCTCGATCCGTCGCTGCGCGGCAGGCCGATCGCCGTCGGCGGCGGTGTGGTCCTGGCGGCCTCGTACGAGGCAAAGGCCTACGGTGTCGCCGGCGGCATGTCAGGAGTGAGGGCCCGACAGCTGTGCCCCGGATTGCTGTTCGTCGGCGGTCACTTCCGCGAGTACCAACGTTTGGGTGACGCGGTGATGGCCATCCTCGGCGACTTCACCCCCTGGGTGCAGCGCATCTCGATCGACGAGGCATTCCTCGACGTCGGCGGCTCGGTGCACCTCTTCGGCTCGCCCGCCGTCATCGGCCAACAGTTGAGGCAACGGGTGCGCGACGAGCTCGGCCTGCCGATCTCCGTGGGCGTGGCGAGTACGAAACACCTCGCCAAGATCGCGTCGCAGGTGGCCAAACCCGACGGCCTGGTGGTGGTGGATCCAGATCGCGAGCGCGAGTTCCTCGACCCGTTGCCGGTGCGGTTGGTCTGGGGTATCGGCCCCGTCACAGAACAGCGCCTCGCCGAGCGAGGCATCCACACGATCGGTCAATTGGCAGCGTCGCCGACGGATTCGCTGGAGCACTATCTCGGTCGGGCGTTGGGGAGCAAGGTCGGTGCCCTGGCTGCCAACAGGGATCATCGAGCCGTGCGACCCAACGCTAGGACGGGGTCTGTCAGCGCGCAATCGGCGCTCGGGAGGCGCTGGCCCACCGATGATCTGCTCCGTTCGGTACTTGGGCACCTCGCCGATCGAGTAGCGAGCCGGCTGCGCGCCAAAGAGCGCGCCGGACGAACGGTTACCGTACGCGTGCGGTTCGCCGGGATGAAGGCGGTCACCCGGTCGTCCACGCTGACGGCGCCCGTTGCGGCCACGCGTACGCTCGCGGAGTCGGCAGAGTCCCTGGTGCGCAGTGCCCTGGCCGACCATCCCGATGAACATCAGATCTCGCTGCTAGCGATCTCGGTCTCCAACCTCGTCGACCAGCCGGTACTGCAGATGGAGTTACCCGTGTTGCCCGATGACGCCCTTCGTCCCGGCTCGCCCACCGGTGCGGCACGCTGGGCGATCGATCACTCGATGGATTCCGTGCGCCGCCGCTTCGGGCGCGATGCCGTTGGCTACGCCGGGGTCACCCTCTCCGAGATGGGCGGAGTACCCGACGAGTTCCGCGAGCTCGCCGAACACGACCTGTGAATCATCGTCGCGCATTGCTCAGGCGAGTGGCGGTTCCTTGATGGCGTCGCCTTGCCGGGCGACGAGGTCGCCGTGGTACAACGCGATGATCACAGCGAGATAGGGCGTCAGGATTGCACTCACGATGCCGGCGATGATGTTCACGAAGCTGAACGAGACGTTCGTGATCAACAGCACGATGGTGCCGAGGAATGGACCGGTGAAAAATGCGATCGTGATCGCCGCGACTGCGGTTGTCAGCGTGCGCAATCGATGACCGTGGGTCAGGCCGGTCGACGTGTTCAACGACCTCCCGAGTGGAGACCCGTCCACGAGCGCGGCCGATGGAGCGACAGCCCAGCAGGCAACCAGGAACAGCGCGAGCGGCAGCACGATCCATCCCAGGAAGATGGTCACGGTCAGCACGACGAGTGGCAGCAGAACTCCACTGCGCCAGACCTTGCCGATCGCAGACCAACCCGAATCGTGCGTCTCGAGGTTGTTCGTGAGCACCATCGCCGATCCCAGTGCAACGACCGTGACCGGCACCGTGATCACTGTCCCGATCAAGAATCCGAGAACGGCATCCCCGCCGCCACCGCGACCGACCACGTCGGTAAAGGTACGTACGGCAGACACCCGCGCAACCAGGATCTGCAGCAACGTTGCGATCCCTCCAGCGGCAAGCAGCAACACCGAGATCGGGACAAAGCTGTGCTTGTTGACCATCAACAGTCGCCATGAGGACCGAACGGTTTGTCCGACCGATCGACGGGTCGCGATCGGTTGCATGATGACTGGGGACCAACGGGTGCGTCGCAGCAAAAGGACAACGCCGAGCATCAAGGCGACCAGGATCGATCCGGTCACGACCGGCCGATCGAGGAGGCGGTTCAAGACCTTCGACCCAGCGGCGGAGGCCGCGCAGAAGAACCCGGTGACTCCGCCGAGCTCCGGAACGGTGACGGCCGCGTCTCGCCCGGTGGATTCCATCCAGGTGATCGGATGCTGCCACTGTTCGGTGCTCGGCGGGCCGGTTTCGCTGTCGTTGATGCTGGCCTGTCGCTGGCCCCATCGCCCGGAGAACGTGAGCCAACCGAAACCGTCGCCGGGTGTGACGACGTCGGGCATCACCACGATTCTGGAATCGACTTGATCCGACGGTCCGCGCGTGTCGTCGCATCCAAAGCCCGTGTCACCCGATTTTCCGAACCAACGATGGGGTGAGTAGTAGATGGCGTGAGACCCAACGGCAGCAAAGATCACAGGGCGATCACCGAGTCGAGTCACGTCGGCCCACGGACTGCGTTCGTTTCCGTAGTGCTGGCTCACGGCCATACCGATGGGCTCGGTTTGCAACGCCTGCTCGGCGGTCGACGCATCGAACACGATCTGGGCCATCTCCCAGTCGCCCTCGTGGATGTTGTTCCAATCGTTGTAGATGAAGTACAGCCAGTATTGCAGCGCGATCCGATCCGGGCGGTCCGGATCCGCAGCAAGACGCACGTACATCGTGGTCGGCAGCGAGTTGGCAACGCGACCGAAGCGCTTCTCGAAGTCGCACCCGGGCCTTCCTGCGTCGCCGGGGAGATCGATGTTCGAGTCTGCCGGCGCGGCTGCAAGGTCGCGATCGGTCGGCGCGGTGATCAAGACCTCGCCCGTTGACGAGCGCAGCACGACATCGGCTTGACCGAGGATCGCGCCAACATCGCTCGGCGCGAACGGCTCACCGTCTCCGCACGGCACGGGCTGCCTTTGCAGTACGACATGCGGCGCGTATCGCTCGGCCAGTTCCATCACGACCGAGTCATCGTTGCGCGACAGCGGCGCGGTAGCCGGCGTGACCGGTGATGCCGATGCGACCACGGTCGAAAGCAGCGCTACTGCGACGGCAGCGAGATCAAACATCAGCACACGCTCTCAGACCGTTCGGGCTCCTTCGCGGATGAGGCGCAGGATCGGTGGAGGTCACACCCCCGGCCGTCGTGGGTCCACGCCAGCGGCGTCGCGCTTCTTGGCGGCCATGCCGGCAAGGCACTCGGTGAACAATCGATGCGCGACGTTGACGGTGACATGGGCGTGGTCGTATGCCGGCGCTACTTCCACTACGTCCATCGCGACGACCGTGTGTCGGTATGCGAGCTGTCTGACAATGCGCATCAGGTCAGCGGCCACGATCCCGCCCGGTTCAGGCGTGCCGGTGGCAGGCGCGTATGCAGGGTCGAGCGAGTCGATGTCGATCGAGATGTAGAGCAACTCGGGTCCGTCGAGCGCCTCCGCGACTGCATCGTCCATCACCGAACGAAAGCCGCGATCCCAGATCTCGTCCATCAGGTGCCAACGCATCCCCTGGGCCGCCATCCAGTCCCACGTGTCGGCGGGCGGCCAATAGCTGCGCAGCCCGATCTGGATGAAGTTCTTGCCGGGGATGGCGCCACTCTCGATCAGTCGTCGCATCGGGGTGCCGTGACTCGCGAGGTTGCCATCACAGTTCTCGGCGGTGTCCGCATGGGCGTCGAAGTGCACCATGCCAACGTTGCCGTAGCCGTAGACATCGGCCACCGCTGTGGCTGATGGCCAGGTGATCGTGTGGTCGCCGCCGATCACGAAGGGCACGATTCGGCGGCTGGCAAC
>JANOEM010000491.1:0-6491 GCA_031413195.1 Actinomycetes bacterium | reverse complement strand
CGATCTTCACTCGATCCAACTCGTTGGAGGGTCGAGTCGGATCCCGGCGATCGAAGCTGCGATCCGTGCCGCGTTCCCAACCGTTGAGATGCACCGCCGTGGTGACCCGAAGAACTCTGTCGCGCTCGGTGCGCTCGTCGCGTCACCCGCGGTGGCCACCCCGGCACCGCAACGCTTCGGAAGTTCCGCGAACGAACCAGCAACGCCGCCAGCACATGATGTCAGACCTGCTCCGGCATCATGGCCCGGACCGGTTCTCGCAACCGGAAACGAGGCTGCACCCGCGACCCTCGCCCAAACCGCCAACCAGCCACCACCACCGCCAAGGGTTGGCTCCCCGCCCGATCGGTCTCGGAAACGTCGTTTCGCGCTGCTCACGATCGCCGGAATCGCCACGATCGCGGCCATCGCAACAGTGACCGTGATCGTCACAACCAACGACGACGACACCAAAAACACCGAGCCGGCAACGACTGCGGCGACAACCGAGACCCCGGCGACGCCGGCGACCGCTGAGACCACGACAGCCTCCACGACAGCCTCCACGACCACAGTCGACATCAGCATCGCGCTCCCAGTAGGTGCCACCGACCCGAGGGGGATCGTGTCCGACGGGGCCAACATCTGGACCGCCAACAGTGGTACTGCGAATGTGACCAGGATCGACCCGGCTACCGGCTCCGGCACTAACTTTGCGCTCCCCGTCGGCGTCAACCCTTACGGGATCGCGTTCGACGGGACCAACCTGTGGACCGCCAACTTCGGCGCGGCGAGTGTGACTCGGATTGACCCGGCCACCGGTGTGGGCACCAACTTCGTGCTCCCTGCCGGTGCAACCGGACCGTTCGGGATCGCGTTCGATGGGACGGACATCTGGACCGCCAACTTCGACACGGCGAATGTGACCAGGATAGACCCGGTCACCGGTGCCGGCATCAACACCGCGCTCCCTGCCGGCGCGACCGAACCGTACGCAATCGCGTTCGACGGGACCCACATCTGGACCGCCAACAGCGGCTCGGCGAACGTGACCTCGATCGACCCCGCCACTGGTGCGGGCACCAATATCGCGCTCCCAACTGGTGCCGCCAACCCGCTCGGGATTGCGTTCGACGGGACCAACATCTGGACGGCCAACTTCGACACGGCGAATGTGACCTTGATCGACCCGGCCACCGGTGGCGGCACCAACATCGCGCTTCCAGCCGGCGCCGCCAAGCCGTATGCGATTGCGTTCGACGGGACCAACATCTGGACCGCCAACAGCGGCTCGGCGAATGTGACCCGGATCGACGTGGCCACCGGTACCGGCACCAACATCGCGCTCCCCGCTGGCGCCACCAAGCCGTACGCGATCGCGTTCGACGGGACGGACATCTGGACCGCCAACATCGACACAGCGAACGTGTCGAAGATGGTGCGTTGATTCGGCTCGGACGGTGAGGCACCGGCTGGCGGCTACGGTGCTCTCGATGAGGGTTTGGGCGCGGCTGTTGGTGTGCGTGAGTCTATGTGGGGTCGTCGTGGCCCCGGCGGCTGCCGTTGTCGCTGACACCATTGACGGATTGTTCAATGGCGTCGGTCCGGTAGCCGGCGGTTCGTCGGTCGATCTGACGGTGGTGGGTCGCGGAGGGGTGCCATCGACCGGGGTTGGTTCGGTCGCCTTGAACGTGACGGTCACGAATCCGGTTGTTGCAGGGTTCGTGACGGTGTGGCCAGCGGGTGTCGCTCGTCCGAATGCGTCGAATCTCAACTTTGTCGCCGGGCTGACCGTGCCGAACATGGTCATCGTGCCCGTCGGTTCGGGCGGGAAGGTTTCGATGTTCGCGTCGTCGACGGTCGATGTGATTGTCGATGTGCTCGGCTGGTTCGCGCCCGCCGGGTTCGCGGGGCTCACACCGGCCCGGTTGATGGACACCCGTGTGGACTCGCCAACGGTCGACGGGGTCTCCGCCGGTGCTGGTGTCGTGGCGGGTTTGACGTCGGTCGATCTGTCGGTGGTCGGTCGGGGTGGGGTGCCCTCGGCGGGTGTTGGTTCGGTGGCGTTGAACGTGACGGTTGCCAATCCGAACCTTCCCGGGTTCGTGACGGTGTGGCCGGCTGGTGTTCCTCGTCCGAATGCGTCGAATCTCAATTTTGTCGCCGGTCAGACGGTGCCGAACATGGTCATCGTGCCGGTTGGCGCTAGCGGGAAGGTTTCGATGTTCGCGTCGTCGACGACTGATGTCATTGTCGATGTGCTCGGCTGGTTTGAACCTTCTGGGTTCGCGGGGCTCACACCGGCGCGGTTGATGGACACCCGGGCGGGTTCGTCAACGGTTGATGGTGCGTTCGCGGCCGGCGGTCTCGTGAAAGGTCCGACGTCGGTCGATCTGACGGTGGTCGGTCGGGGTGGTGTGCCGCCGACGGGTGTTGGTTCGGTGGCCTTGAACGTGACGGTGACGAATCCGTTTGTCGCAGGTTTTGTGACGGTGTGGCCCGCTGGTGGAGTGCGTCCGAATGCGTCGAATCTGAATTTTGTCGGTGGGCAGACGGTGCCGAACATGGTGTTGGTCCCAGTCGGTGTGGATGGTCGGATCTCGTTGTTCGTGTCGTCGCCTGTTGACGTGGTGGTCGATGTGCTCGGCTTCGTTCCTGCCGGTGGAGGTTTCGCGGGGCTGTCACCGGCCCGACTGATGGACACACGTCCGGCGCCCCCGGCACTCCCAGGGACCAACTTTGCCTTGCCGGTTGGTGCAATAGGCCCATCCGGTATTGCGTTCGATGGCACCAACATCTGGACTGCCAACTACAACACGAACAACGTGTCGCGGATCAACGCGGCCACTGGTGTCGGGTTCAACTTCGCGCTTCCCGCGGGCGCCTCCCGCCCGTTCGGAATCGTGTTCGACGGAACCAACATCTGGACCACCAACTTCAACTCGAACGATGTGTCTCGGATCGACGCGGCCACGGGAGTTGGCACAAACTTCGCACTTCCTGCCGGCGCAACCAACCCCCAGGGAATTACGTTCGACGGCTCCAACATCTGGACCACCAATTTCGGCACGAGAAGCGTGTCTCGGATCAACGCCGCCACCGGGGTCGGCACAGACTTCGCACTTCCCGTAGGTGTCGGCTCGAGCAGACCGCAGGGGATCACCTTCGACGGCGCCAACATCTGGACCACCAACCGCACCAACGCGAGTGTGACCCGGATCAACCCTGCCACCGGTGCCGGCACGATCATCGCGCTGCCGACAGGCGCCAACAACGTTCTGGGAATCGTGTCAGACGGGACCAATATCTGGACGACCAACTCCGTCTCGAAGAGCGTTTCTCGGATCAACCTGGCCACTGGTGCGGGCACCAACTTCGCGCTGCCGGAAGGCGCGATCGGACCGGACGGGATCGTGTTCGACGGAACCAATGTGTGGACCACCAACAGCGGCTCCCACAACGTTTCTCGGATCAACCCGACCTCTGGCGAGGCCACGAACTTCGCACTCCCCGCTGGTGCCACCGAGCCCCACGCGATCGTGTTCGACGGCACCAACATCTGGACCGCGAACCAGTCCTCAAGCAACGTGACGAAGCTCTCGCGCTGACACGAAGGGGTCGAGGTTCGGCCCAGCGATCGGTCGGGACCTACGACCCTGTCCCGGATCGATGCGTCCTGGCAGGATGAGGCTGACGAAGTTTCGCGGTTCGACGAGAGTCGGGTCGTAGATCAGAAGGTTGTGGTGATCGAGTTGCGGCGTGTCGAAGGTATGGATGCCGCCTTCTTGGCGGGTGAGACACCGGAGTGGCACTTCCATGTCTCGGCCCTGCAGATCGTGGATCCCAGTACAACCACCGGTTTTGATTTCCAGGCATTTCGAGCTCTGTGTGCGCAGCGTGTCCACCTGGTGCCGCAGTTTCGTTGGAAACTGGTCAACCCGCCGCTTGGCATTGGCTGGTCGTACTTCGTAGATGATCCCACGTTCGATGTCGATGATCACCTCCATCACGTAGCCCTCCCGGCACCCGGCGGACGCACGGAACTCGGCCGTCTCGTCGGCGATCTGATCGCGCTGAAGATCGATCGGGGACGAGCGCTGTGGGAAGTGTGGTTCATCGACGGGCTCGAAGGTGGCCGAGTTGCGCTCTTGACCAAGGTCCATCATGCGATCATCGATGGGGTGTCGGGATTCGATCTCGCCTCCGCGCTGTACGACCTCACGCCTGAGCCTCCCGACATCGAGGACGGTCCGATGTACGAGCCGTCGCGACTTCCATCGCCGATCGAGATCTCGGCGCGCAATGCAGTCAACCTGTTGAACGTGCCCTTCCGTATCGTCCGTTTCGGACGCGACCTCGTTCAGCAAGGCGTGACGTCCCTGCCGTTCGCCCTTGGGCGCACTCTTCCCACAATGCCGTTCCAGGCCCCGGCGACCCCATTCAACGGGCAACTGACCCCTCGGCGCGGTTTCGCATCGGCGAGCCTTCCAATCGATCTGGTCAAACAGATCAAGGATGACGCCGGGGTCAAGCTGAACGACGTGGTGCTTGCGGTCTGCGCGGGGGCACTTCGGGCGTTCCTCGACGAACGTGGCGAGTTGCCGGACAAGCCCCTCGTCGCTCAGGTACCCGTCTCGACACGTACCGAGGCATCCCGCGCTGACGTCGGCACGCAGGTTGGTTCGATGTTCGTGTCCCTGGCGACTCAGATCGTGGATCCTGGTGAGCGGTTACAGATGGTCCATGACAGCTCCAACGCCGCCAAGGTGCTCCGCGGCGCGCTCGCCGAACACCATCGCACCGGGTTGAGCGACGCCCTTCCGCCGTCGGTGTTCACCGTTGCGGCCCGGTTCTGGAGCCTGGCGCAGCTCGATGGACGGACGCCTCCGATCTACAACTTGATCATCTCCAATGTCGCCGGCCCGCCGGTCGACTTCTATGTCGCTGGTGCCAGGATCGAGGCGATGTATCCAATGGGCCCATTGCTGTACGGAGGCGGCCTGAACATCACGGCGTTCAGCAATGGATCGACGCTGGACATCGGCTTGAGCACGTGCCGGGACCTGCTGCCAGATCCATGGCTGCTCGCCGACAAGTTCGGTCCGGCGATCGCCGAGCTCGCCGACTCGATACTCGGCCCCGACTACGACATCGACCGGAGTGATTCATGACCGCTGCTGTCGAACACGTCGTGGACTCCGTCGATCCTGCGAACTCCGGTGACGTGCTCGAAGCGGCGCACGCCAGCACGCCGTCGTTCGTGCCCAACATTCCCCGCGGTCGGCGGATCGAGTTGTACCACCGCGGAACCACGTTCGTGCGCACAATCAAAGGACCACCCGGTGCGCCAACCGTGGTATTGCTCCACGGTCTCGCGGCCACGGCAGCGTTGAACTGGCATCAGGCGTTCGAGCCGCTGTCGGAACACTTCCGGGTCATCGCTCCCGATCTCCGCGGACACGGACGCGGTATCCGGTCGGCGCGACGATTCCGCCTCGCCGACTGCGCCACCGACGTCGCCGAAACGCTGCGCGCCCTCGACTCCGACCCTGCGATCGTGGTCGGCTACTCGATGGGCGGGCCCGTGGCCCAACTGATGTGGCGTGACCATCCCGACCTGGTCAGCGGACTGGTGTTGTGCGCGACGGGTACCGAGTTCGTCCCAGGCAACCGCGAACGCTATGGAATGGTCGCGGTCACCCAGATCCTCGCCGCAACCACACGGCTCGGCTCATGCCTCGGATGGATCCCCGGTGGCGTGGCACGACGAATGCTCAACGTCCCGACCAGGGGTAGCGACACACCCATGGCAGCATGGGCCCGAATGGAGATGAGCAAGCACAGTCCGAGGCTCCTGCTCGAGGCAGGACAGTCGATCGCGACCTACAGCTCCAAGGACTGGCTGCACCGGGTCGACGTCCCGACGTCGGTGTTGGTGACCACACGGGACTCGGCGGTTGACCCGGTCGCGCAGTTCCGGATGGCGGCGGCGATCCCGAACTCGCACGTGAACCTGATCGAAGACGGGCACCTCGCATGCATCACGGCAGAGTTCGGCCGAAAGGTCACCGATGCCTGCCTCGACGTGCAACGCCGGGTCGAGCAGCGCGCCGCCGGCCTCTGGCCCGTGCCTGCGTGATGGGGGCCGTCACACTGATACTCGGGGTATTGGCTGCTGCCGGCACCATATTCGCGTCGATACGGGTTCGGCGTCCGATCGTGCTGATCTTCCCGATGATGATGACGAGCTGGCTGGTCGGCGAGTTGGCGGTTTTCCACCTCGTCGCGCAATCGGTCGCAGCGACGGCTCTCGTCGCTTCCGGCGCGCTCGAGACCGGCACCGGGCGGGCGGGAGTGGTCTTGCTCGTGCTGTCCTGCTGCGGCCTTGTTCTGGTCCAGCGAAGGGCCAACGGCTCACCACAGGTGTTCGAACAAGCCCTGCGCGAGGGGCTGGGCGAGGACTACGCCGAGCGCCTCTCTGGCGGTCTCGCTCCGGCGATCGACCCTCCACC
>JANOEM010000490.1:0-7363 GCA_031413195.1 Actinomycetes bacterium | reverse complement strand
GGGATTGCCGCCCTCGAGGCGAACATTGATCTCCGTCTCGAACTGGTCGGTGCCCTCCCAGACGATCTCGAGGCCGGTGCAATCGACGAGCGGCTGGTAGCCGGCAACGTAGTCGTCGACCGCCTGGTCGGTATCGGTGTTACGAACTGGCGAGAAGATGCTGACCTTCTTTCCGGCGTACTGCTGCTCGCACTTGATCTCGCCGTCCAGGATCGACTCGGCGCTCCCGGTGTCGCCGGCCGCAGCCGTTGTCGCTGACGCAGCAGCTGCAGCGGTAGTGGCGGGAGCAGTGGTATCAGCGGCTTTCTTGTCGTCGCTACCACATGCTGCTGCGAGCAGCGTCGCCGTGATCACGGCGGCCGCAATTCGGGTCGTGTTTCTCATAGTCGTGTGTCTCATATCGGTGTTTTCCCCCTAGTTAGAAGCTGTGTTCCCGCCGTGTTCTTGGTGTCGCGAGGGTGAGCCCCCTCGAATCGACCTTGAACATCGATGGGAAACATGATGGAATCTCACAGAAGATTCCGGGGCGGACCATACCATGACGCTCCGCGCAAGGAAAGAGTGCTGTGATAACACGTTCACCGCATCTGTGCACGATTGAGGGGGACGCACGTGGGGAGCATCACGATCGAGAACATGGACAAGGTCTACGAAAACGGTTTCCATGCCGTGAAGGACCTCTCGTTGCAGATCGACGACGGAGAGTTTCTGGTGCTGGTCGGTCCGTCCGGCTGTGGGAAATCAACCGCACTCAGGATGATCGCCGGGCTCGAGACGATCACGGGTGGCCGGCTCCAGATCGGTGACCGTGAAGCGCAGGACCTAGAACCGAAAGATCGCGACATCGCGATGGTGTTCCAGTCATACGCGCTGTACCCGCATCTCACCGTGCGCGACAACATCGCCTTCGCGCTCAAGCTGCGCAAGATGCCCAAGGACGAGATCAACAAGCGCGTCGACGAAGCCGCACGCATCCTCGAGCTGACCGAGAACCTCGACCGCCGCCCCGGTCAGCTCTCCGGTGGCCAGCGTCAGCGGGTGGCGATGGGCCGGGCGATCGTGCGCCAGCCGCAGGCGTTTCTCATGGACGAGCCGCTGTCGAACCTCGATGCCAAACTGCGGGTGCAGATGCGTGCCGAGATCTCCAAGCTGCAGCGTTCGCTCGGTATCACCACCGTCTATGTCACTCACGACCAGATCGAGGCGATGACGATGGGCGACCGCGTGGCCGTGCTCTCGCGGGGCGCGCTTCAACAGGTCGACACCCCCCAGAACCTGTACGACCACCCTGTCAACCTGTTCGTTGCCACCTTCATCGGCTCACCGCAGATGAACGTGCTGAAGGCCTCCTTCCGCCGCTCCGACGGTGGTGGCGTCTTGCAGGTCGGGTCACAGTCGATCGATGTGCCCGAGTCGGTGATCGCGGCTCGCCCATCTCTGCTCGACTACGACGGTCGTGACGTGGCCGTCGGACTGCGGCCCGAGCACATCGAAGACGCGGCTGTCGGAGGCGATAGCGCTCACGTGCTGCAGGGCAACGTGGAGATCCGCGAGGGCCTCGGGTCCGAGGTGCTTCTCCATGTCGAGATCAACTCCTCAGGCGTCGGCGCCGGTGATGGCGGGCCGGCCGTCGTCAGCCCTTCCACCACACACACGATCGTTGCCCGCGTGTCGACCACCACGGCGCTGAAGCCCGGCGACACGGCTCAGCTCGCGATTCGCATCGACCAGATCCATCTGTTCGACCTGGAAACGGGTATCAGTATCAACTGACCGGCCTCAGGCGCGCCGGTTGGGCATCAAGGTCACAGGCGGGACGTCAGCCCGATCAGTGGTTCGCTCGATTGTCAGGTGCCTGCGCATCGGCGCGTCGCCAGTTGCGTGACGATGTCACCGACGGCGCCGTACAGCGCTGCAGCGTGGTCGCTGTCGCGGCCAATGGCGGTCAGCCCGAAGCGGCCGTCGATCGCGAGGCACGACAGCATGTGCAACACCACTCCGGTACCGATGGTCGGATCGAAGCTCAACTGTGCACGCCGGACTGCGTCGATGAGGTCTCCGGGCCGGCACCCGGTGAGCAACGGCTCGACCAGGTTGTCGCTGGCGATGTACGAGCGGGGGGATCCATCTTCGTTCGAAACCCATGTGCCCGTGGCGTCGTCGTACCTGCCCGGCACCAGGTTCCGCAGAGCGGAGTAGGGGTGTGTGGTCCCGCCCTTGCGCAGGTTGATCTCCAGGGCCGCGACCCGCCATGAGCCGTCGGATCGCTGTGCGCAGGCGAAGTCGATGGCGAATCGGCCGAGGGCGCCTCGTTCGATGAGCAGCGCACCCACCGCCGATGCGTGCGCCGCGAGTTCGGGCGCGTACGCGGGGTCGGCGGGAAACCTGCAGCCCTGGTACACCTGGGCCGAGGGGCCCCCGAGGATCTGCTCGTGCGTGGCCAGCACCGACACCGTTCCGTCCGGGAGGAGGTCGACCTGCGCACTGGGACTGGTGAACCGTTGCCCAGTCACCATCTCTTCCACGACGCCCCCTCGCGCCAGGTCGTCCACGTACCAGCTGGGCAGCGCGTCGAGGGCGTGCCGCAACGCGGCCGTACCGTCGGAAAGGTCGAGCACAACGTTCCCGTCGCCGCTTCCCGAATTGTCGTGCTTCACCACGACCGATGTCAGCTCCGGGTTGGCGCGGCGAATGCGCACAACCGCGTCGAGGATGCCCTCCACGTCGGTGACGTCCTCGACGCCTTCGGGCAGGGGCACTCCGGCCTCACGGAACAAGCGACGACCGGTGCTCTTGAACCCGAGCGGCCACAGGGCCGGGTCGGTCCCGTTGATGGGGAGCCCGAGCTGACGAGCCACCTCGACCTCCGCTCGCGTGACGTTCCAGGGCTCGATGAAGCCGACGCGAGTTCCCACGGTGGTGCGGATCAACTCGAGCAGGTCTGGCCGGACCAGCAGCTTCTCGGCGACAGGAAGCGGTGAATCGTCGTCCAAGATGACCGTGTGGAAGCGCCGGCGAGCCGAGGTCGCGGCTTCGCGGGGCAGGCAGTCGAAGTAGTGATCGACCACCTCCGGTTCCGGCGCACGGCTGCTGACGAAGACCAGCTCACAGGTCGGGACGTGTCCGGCCACGAGCGCCGATACGAGGTAGCGGTGCTCGAGCGCAGAGATCCGATCCGCGAAGTGCGAGAGCAGCGACTCGCCGACGCTGTACGACGGCATCGCAACGAGAACGTGATCGATACCGCTGCCGGGACGGTTCGCCTCGAGCGCGGCGAGGAGCGCGGCGCGGTCTTGCCCGGAACCCTCGCTGTCCACCAGCATGTCAGCCCTCCATGTACTCGGCATATCTTGACCGTGTTGCCCGGCCCGGGCAATAGCTGAGTTGGATCAACCCGGTGTCCCTCGGGCAAGTTGAGCTCGACGACGATCATGGGGCGCCTGGAGGCGCCGCCGGAACGACCGTCCGGTCGAAGTCGTCTGTTCGCCGGGAACTCGAACGACGATCCGCGGTCAGGACCCGCCGACCTGAGCGATCGCGGAACGTGCGAGATCGGCTCAGGCGTCGATGCTCCCCAGCCGCGCCTCCTTCGAAGAGGCCTGACGGATGCTCAGTACTGATGCCAGGATCCCGCCAGCGCCGGCCAGAATGACTACGACGACCAGTACAAGCAATGGATACGGCTGCGCGCCTGCGACCCCCAGGTCCCGAGTAGAGAACTGCCATGCGACCCGACCAGCGATCAAACCGACCGCCGTTCCGGACCCCAGTCCGATCAGAACGACCGTGATGGTCTCGGCGACCAGGGATCGGCGCACGTCCCTGGGCGCGAAGCCGATTGCTCGGAGCGTGGCGAGGTCGCGATATTGCGATGAATCGCGACGAATCGACATCATCGTCGCCGCGAATCCCAGCACGAGGAAAAATCCGCCCATCCACACAATGACCACCGAGACCCCGACAAAGTTGGCAACAGCCGCAGGCTGGCGGGCGTGGCTCCTGGCACCGAAGACCCATCCCGGGTCGGCGTTGAGCTGCGACTCGACGAGTTGTTGTTCCACGCCCTGCCGATATGTGATCACAAGTTTGGCATAGCTTGGAGTGAAGACCTCGTCGAAGTTGTTTTCGGTCGTGAACGCACCATCGCCAGGATTCCTGGTCGTCAACAGGTTCGGTGGAACGACCAGCCCGACGACCTGCCATTCGACAGAGTCTGCACCGTATTGAGCGATACGCACGGTGTCACCGACGTCAGCGCCAAGCATCCGCGCTGTTCGTTCACCGAGTGCGACTTCTGCGCCCTCGAAGGGCAGCCTTCCGGTCAGCAAGCGAGGTCCCGCAACAGGTCCACCATAGCGTCTGAACGTCGAGATCTCGACGGTTCGATCACCGATCAAAGCCGACGCTGACTCGAGCAAGCTCACACCTTCGACCGAAGGATTGGCGACCAATGCTCGAAGCGCGCTGGGATATTCGGAGGCTGCGAAGCCGAGGTCCGGCGACGATGACCACGTGAATCCCCAACGGTCGGGTTGATCGCCCAGATCATCGAGGGACTGCGCGAACCAACCAGACCCGGTGAGCCCCGCGATCGTGATCCCGCAGGCGAAGAATGTTGCTCGCGACCAACGTCTGTTGAACGCGTTCGCGTATCCCACAGCCGCGGCGGGTTCGAGGCGACTGAATACCGCTCGGCCATGCCTGACGCCTTGGTTGCCGACCCGCCGATTCGGTACAGGCTGAAGAGCCGAGTAGGCCGCAACGGTCAGCATGAACATGATGACAAGAGCGGAGCACGCCAGCACGGGAACGTCGATCAACGCGCCGGGCTCTGGCTCAGCGAGTCGACCCGAACCGATCGGGAAGAGCGCCGAGGCGAACCCGGCAACGATGACAGAGACCATGGTGGCGCCGATGGCTGTGAGACCGATCGGTGCGGACAGGACGATGGCGCGCTGGCGAGGCGTGGCCCCGAGGGCGCGCAGCGGTTGATAGCGATATGCCATCGCCCGAACCTCCCTGGCAACGCCGAAACCGACTACCAGCGCACCCGTCAGGCCGACGGCGACAGCCAGGACAACGACGCCGCCGCTGAGCGTTTGCGTCGCGCCACGAAGATTCGCTGCGTAGATGTCGTCCGCGCTCGATGCGGTCACTTGTTCCGCAAGAGTCGCCGTCAGAGCGGCCGTGAGTCCGGCTATACCGCGCTCGGGATCACGAAGTTGGACGGCGACCTGCGAGTCGTTGTTGCCGATCGCCGGACCGAACTGGACGAGAAAAGCCGGTGTGGTGACGATGACGAGATTCGCCTCCGTGTTGTTCTCGAGGCCCGATGACATCCGGACGACGCCCACTACGACGACATCGACGAGCGGACCGTCGAATGCTGGGTACGCCCCTCGAACCAGGAGCCACGCTTCCCAATCCTGTTTGTCCCAGGTCGGGATGGCCAGATGATCGCCCACGTCAACGTCGAGGAGATCAGCGACGCCGGGTGTGATCGTCACCTCCAGAGGATCCGACGGGTCGGCCAGTCGCCCTGATTCGACGATTGGTCTGTCGAACTCGTAACCCCAGATGCCGTCGCGGCCAGCCATGATGTTCACGAACAGGCCGCCGTCGAATGCCAGTCCAGTTCCCGCCGACCACAACACGTCAGACATGACGACTTCGGGACTGGACGACAATGCCTGTTGGAGAGCGTCCCCGCTCGTGTCGCCCGTTACGCCGAATGTTGCGTGTGAGGCCGACGTCGCGATTTGGAATCTGTCGACCACCGAGGCGGTTCGTCTGGCCCCGGCAACCGCACCGATCGTTGTCGCGGCCCAGATGATCGTCAGGATCCCCAATATCGCGAGCGAGCGCCATCGCGTTCTGGCTTCCTTTGCCATCATAACGCGAGCGATCCGCACCGCAGTCGCTGGTGTTGAGCGATTGATCACTTCTATGCCAATGCTGGAGTCGGTGACCAGGGCATGATCGTCAGACCTATGTTGCCGGCTAAGCGGGATCTCGGCCATCTTCTGACCAACCGCGCAGAACGTGTGGCGGCGATGATCTGCGTCGCGTCCAATCCGTCCATCGCACAGGTGTTTGCGGTACCGGCCTCATCCTTGCTCTCGAGAAACATCATGACTCCTTCATGATGAACGATCAGCTTCCGTTTGGGAATCGTGCTGTTACCTCGCCGTAGGTGTGGTCAGCATCCCCGCCGGTGAGGTACAACACCGGCGGTGACCCTCCTCGCAGCCGGGTGACATGTCCTGGCTCAGCACGATCATGCCAGTGTTGGGGGTGGGCTCTCGCGAGGCGACGGCGGCGCGGGTGCGCTCGTCAGTACCGGTCGGCGGCATCCGGATGCTGAACCGACCAGCTCGAGGTAAGCGACACCGTCGACAGGAACGGGTAGCGCGAGGTGCAGATGGGTGGTTTCGGTCTCGAACCGAACTTGGTCATCGGGCTCACGACGCTTGCGGTTGGCCGCACCGGACACCGAATCGCCAGATGGAATGCACTCGATGACAGCCGAATCGTACGCAGCTCACGCGATCTCATGAATCTCGCAGGGATGGGTTGAGGACTCACCGTCTGATCTGGTGTGCGGCAGCACCATGCGGAAGCGACGTCGTGAGCCCCGGGTAGCACGCCGACACGCGCGATTCCGCCGTCCGGCCTTGCAGAGATGTATCCGTGCCGTGGCGTGGTTGGCGCCGCGCCGTATCTATCCCGACTGAGGCCTCCGCAATTTCGCGAGGTGGTGCGGTTCGTCGTCCCGCTTCGCGCGACGATTCTCAGATGGCGAAGATCAACGCGGCGGAGAAGGCACGTCGCCGGATGGTCTTCGACAGATCGAACCACTTGGCCGATCTGTCAGAGGAGTACGACGAAGGGCGAGCTACGCCGCTACATCCGCGAGCGCATGGAACGCGAGCGCTGCAACTGATCGGTGTCCGCAGTCACGCTCCGCGTGACGAGGGGCTGACGGAGTCGTTGCGTTCGCCATCACGAACTCTCGCGGATCAACGACAGTTCGGGGCGACCATCGAACACTCCGTCATCGCTGACAAGGGTCAAGCCCCGCCGGACGGCGGTTGCAGCACTCCAAAGGTCTCCGGTGTGCACCTTCTGGTGGAGCAGGCGCTCCAGGTCCGCTGCTCGACGGCCACCCCAGCCAGCACGCAGTGCCCCGTAGCGGGCCTCTGCCACCACCTGAGTGGCGATGACAAGTCGGCGGCCGGTGAGGTGTCGGCGGTACCGGGCCTCCAATGGTGAACCGAACCTGAGGGTCGATGTCAGCACGCCCGTGTCGACACAGACGGCGGTGTCGCGTGCTGTCACTCGCTCAGTGCCGCGACGAACCGAT
>JANOEM010000489.1:0-7782 GCA_031413195.1 Actinomycetes bacterium | reverse complement strand
GACAATCCTGGCTACACCTTCGATGATCAGCCGGCGGCCGAGAGTGACCCCGCCGATGGAGCGCCTCCCGGTCCACACGGTGGTGACAGACCCACTGCCGTCGCTGATGGTGACCACCAGTGACGGCTGCCCGCTCGTCGGGCGTGCCCGCATCCGGATGACCTGGCCCTCGACCTTCAACCGTTGCCGCGGTGAGGCATCGGCGATACGCACGATGGTGGTGTCCGGGACGACCTCTCGAGCATCACCAGCCGTGCTTCGACGGCGCAGGAAGGCCATCTCAGCCGACCAGGGCGCGGCGAACGTCGGGTTCGGCATCGCCCGTGATCAGCACCATGACTTCATCACCGAGTTGAAGAACGGTGTCGCCTCGCGGTACGTCAACCTGCGCCTTGCGGAGCAGGGCAACGATGGTCGACTCACGTGGTAGCCCGAGCTGAGCGATCTCACGGCCGATGGCAGGCGAGTGTTCGGCGAGTGTGACCTCGGCGAGCCTGGCCCTGCCCTGGTCGAGCGCGAGCAGCCGTACGAACGACCCGACGCTGACGGCTTCCTCGACGAGACCCGTGAGCAGGTGCGGTGTCGACACCGAAACGTCAACTCCCCACATGTCGTTGAACATCCACTCATTGTTGGGATTGTTCACGCGGGCCACGACGCGAGGAACGCCGAACTCCTGCTTGGCAAGGAGTGAAACGACGAGATTGTCCTCGTCGTCTCCCGTGACCGCTGCGACGACATCGGCATCCGCTGCACCGATGCGGGCGAGCGTGTCGATCTCGCAGCCATCGCCCTGCGTCCACACCACACCGGTCGCGGCGGCGGCGTGGCGAACCTGCACAGTCGGGTCCTGGTCGAGGAGCGTGACGTCGTGGGCCGATGATGCGAGTTGAGTCGCCATGTAGCGGCCGACGCTTCCCGCTCCGACGATGATGACCTTCATCAGTGTTCTCCTTGGGAGACGCCGGCGAGGGCGCCGTCGACACCGTCGATGTTTGCGCTCATCACCATCAGTTGTACGACGTCATCTTCTTGAAGGAGCATCGCGCTCGAAGGGAGATGCGCGTGGCCGTTTCGATTCAGCAGGCACACCTGGCCACCGGCTTCGGCAATCTGCGCCACAGATCGTCCTGCTGCGGTCGCAGTGACCCGTCGTTCGATCAGGACGAACGTAGACGTTGGGTCGGTCCATTCGATCTCGGCACCATGCGGAAGCACTGAGCGGAGCACGCGCGCGCTGGTCCACGCCACAGACGCAACGGTCGGGATGCCGAGCCGCTCGTACACCAGGGCTCGTTTGGGGTCGTAGATGCGGGCAACCACACGCTGCACTCCAAAAGTCTCGCGTGCAACCCGTGCGATCAAGATGTTGGAATTGTCGCCACTGGTGACGGCCATCACCGCGCTCTCGGCGGTGATGCCTGCCTGCGTGAGCACGTCACGATCGAAGCCGATGCCGACCATCGTCCGACCGCCGAAGTCGGCGCCGAGGCGACGGAACGCATCCTGGCGACGATCGATGACCACGACTTCGTGACCGTCGGCCACGAGTTCTTGGGCGACGGTCGATCCGACGCGACCGCATCCCACAACGATCATGTGCATGGCTCAGCCTTCCTCGACGACGCCGTCGTGCATGTGGACAGGCACCGAGACGACGGCCGTGTGCGGTCGGTGCAGGAGCTTGGCCTTCAGCGCGAAGGCACTTCCGTTGTGCAGCCATTGGCTGCTCCACGACGTGACGAATTCGGGGATGACCACGGTGATGATGTCACCTTGGTGTTCTGCGTCGAGTTCGTCGAGGAATTCGAGGATCGGTCTCGTCAACTCTCGATACGGGGAGTACACGGTATGAAGCTCGATCGGGACGTCGAATTCCCGCCACTGCTGCTCGAGCCGCATCCGCTCGTCGTCGTCGCTGGCGACCGTGACTGCCATGATCCGGTCGGGCGCGAGAGAGCGAGCGTATTGCACGCCATGGAGCACACCCTTGTTGATCCCACCGACCAGGACGACCATCGTGTGAGTTTCCCGGGGTGGCCAGTAGCCGGGCTGGACAGCGACGGCCTTGATTCCCGCGTCGTAGTGCTGGCCGATGCGCTTGAAGAGGATCACCATGATCGGGATCAGCACTGCCGGCACCCATGCGCCCTCAGTGAACTTCGACACCACCACGATGACTGCGATGATCCCGGTGGTCACCGCGCCGACCGCGTTGATCACCATCCCGCGCTTCCAGTTCGGCTCGCGGAGTCTGAGGTGGTGGCGAACCATGCCGGTCTGGCTGAGCGTGAATCCCGTGAACACACCGAACGCATAGAGCGGGATGAGCTTGGATATGTCACCTTGGAATGCAACGATCAGGCCACTGGCGACAACTGCGAGGAAAAGCACCCCGTTCGAGAACACGAGTCTGGCGCCACGGTTGAAGAACTGCCGCGGCAGGAAGCCGTCGCGGGCAATGATCGACGCCAGTCGAGGGAAGTCGGCGTAGGCAGTGTTTGCGGCCAAGATCAAGATCATGAACGTCGCGATCATGGTCAGCCAGAACATCACGCCCTTGCCGTTGTAGAGGTACTCGGCCATCAGGCCGAGACCATTGCCGTCGTTCTCACCGCGAAACGGCTTGAGGTGCGAGGCAAGTACCGACACGCCGAAGAAGGTCGTACCGAGAATTCCACCCATCCACATCAGTGTGGTGCCGGCGTTCTTGCTCTCGGGCTTCTGGAATGCCGGGACACCGTTCGACACGGCCTCCACTCCCGACAGGGCAACTGCGCCGGAGGAGAAGGCCCGGAGCAGCATGAAAAGGCTCAGAACACCGGTGGCCCTGCTCGCCTCGATTGCCTCCTCGGACAGAAGTGACTCTGGGATCGGACCGACGTGTTGCACGTAGATGCGGTAGAGGCCAGTCCCGATCAGGATCACCAGCATCAGGATGTAGAAATACGTCGGCCCAGCGAACGCTGCGCCGGAGTCCTTCACGCCTCGAAGGTTCATCACGGTCATGAAGAACACGCAGAGGATGCAAACAGGGACGGTCCACCGTGAATCGAATCCGGTCGCGGTACGAATCGCGAGAACACCACCGGCCACGCTGACCGCCACGGTGAGGATGTAATCGACGAGCAGCGACGAGCCCGCAACGAGCGATGGGGTCTTGCCGAGGTTCTCTCGGCTGACGATGTAGGCACCGCCGCCAGATGGATACGCGTGAATCGTCTGGCGATACGACGTGACGACGATCGCCATCAGCACACAGACCACGATCGCGATCGGGACGAGCGTGTCGAACGCCGTGACGCCGACGCCGGCGCCGAGCACGATCACGACCAGGATCTCGTCGGTCGCGTAGGCGGTAGAGGAGATTGCGTCGGATGCAAAGACCGGGAGAGCGATCTTCTTGCTCAATCGCTGATGCTGTTCATCAGCGCTGGAGAATGGCTTGCCGAGGAGGATCTGTTTCAGTGCGCCCATAGGTGCCGAAGTCATCGGCAGGGCCATCCTGCCACCTGAACCAGCGCTGCGGTGTTAATTAGCGGCTTCTTAACAGGTGTCGTCGGCGCCGAGAACGGGCTCGAAGCGGTACCCCATGCCTGGTTCGGTGTGGAAGTAGCGCGGCCGACTCGGCTGAGGTTCGAGCTTGCGCCGGATGTGGGCCATGTGCACGCGAAGGTAATTCGTCTCGTGGCCGTACTCAGGTCCCCACACGGCTTGGAGCAGATCGCGGCTCGTGACGAGTCGTCCGGCGCGCCGAACCAGCACCTCGACGAGGTGCCATTCGGTCGGGGTCAGCTTCGCCTCGCCATCGCGAGTTACGACGCGCTGGGCCGCAAGGTCGACTGTGAAGTCGTCGGTCATGACGGCCGGCGGCTCCTCGCTCGGCGCCGGCCGCCGCAGCGCAGCGCGCAAACGGGCGAGCAATTCGCCCATCCCGAACGGCTTCGACACGTAGTCGTCAGCTCCCGCATCAAGTGCGGCAATCTTGTCGAACTCACTGTCGCGAGCGGAGAGGACCAGGATGGGCACCGTCGTCCAGTGACGCAAAGATCGGATCAACTCGAGGCCCGACATTCCTGGGAGGCCGAGGTCGAGGACCACGAGGTCGGGTTTGCCAGTTGCAGCGAGTTGCAGGGCGCGTTCACCGGTTTCGGCCAGGTCGACCTCATAGCCGCGCGCCCTCAGGTTCGCTCCGAGGGTACGAAGCAGATGGGGTTCGTCGTCGACGCAGAGGATCCGGCTCACTGCGCATCCTTGGTGTCGGCAGTTGGCAGCGACACCACAGCCGTGAGTCCCCCGCCGGGTGTGTCGCGGAGCTCCAACGATCCGGCCATCGCGGCGACCAGTCGGTCAGCAATAGCGAGGCCGAGCCCGAGTCCGGTGTTCGGGCCCGAGTCGCCGAGACGGTGGAAGGGCTGCACGACAACTTCCCGTTTGGCCCGCGGGATACCCGGTCCGTGATCAATCACATGCACCTGCACCTCGGGGCCGCTTCGATGGGCACGAACCGTGACCCGTTCCTCATCAGGCGACCAGTGCAACGCATTCGCGACCAGGTTGGCCAACACCCGCTCCAGAAGTGCAGGGTCCGTGTTCACCTCGGCGAGGTCGGCAGGAATCTCGACGACGACCCGAATTGCATTTCGGCCGAGCCCCGAGAGCGCTGCGGGGACGACCTCCTCCAGCAGCACGGCGCGCAGTACAGGCCGGAGAACTCCGGCCTCGAGACGACTCAGGTCGAGCAAGTTCGTCACGATCGAAGTGAGCCGATCGGTGTCGCTCTCGATCGATGCGAGGAACTCGTCGCGGATGTCGTCGGGCCATTCGACGTCTCGCTGGCGGAGGCTCGAGACGGAAGCCTTGATCCCTGCAAGCGGCGACCGCAGATCGTGTGACACGGCGCGGAGGATGGCGGTGCGAAGTTCGTCCGCTCGCCCGAGAGCATCGGCTTCCGACGCGGCGAGTCGAAGCTGTTGCTGTTCGAACGCACGTGAGAGTTGGGCCAGGAACACGTGCAGGATCCGATGATCGTCTGCACCGAGCGCGGGCCCCTTGGCCGCTACGACAAGTCCGGTTGCAAGTGGGGCGACGATGTCGGCGTCAGCCGGGCGGATCGGGGCGTCGCCCCACGCCGCCATCACCTCCGGGTCCGGACCATCTCCCGCAAACACGGCCACGCCATCAAGACGGAAGGCCCGCTGCAGTTGTTCGACGATCACCTCCGGCAACTCCAGGTCGCCTGATCCGGTGAGTGACGCCAGCGTTGCGGCTTCGCGCTGGGCTCGCTGAGCCTCGGCCGCACGCCGCGCTGCGATCGTCACGAATGCAGACACAATTGCCGCAACGGAAACGAACACAACAAGCTCGAGCAGGTTCTCACCATTGTTGATCCGAAACGTGTGGTAAGGCGGAATCAGGAACCAGTTCGCGAGCAACGGCGCAGCGACCGCTGCTGCAAGGCCGGGCCATCTGCCCCCGACCGCGGTGATGGTCACCACGGCCAGCAGATACAGCGCGAGTGACGTCGCTACCGACAACCCACCGCGGTTTGCCGCCAGTGCCCCGGTGAGCACGGTGAGCAAGGCGGTGCCCGCGCCCACCGCAAGCAACTGCCGACGGATGGGTACGTCTCCTTTGACCTTGAGCGGTCCGACACGTCCGCGGTCGGCCGAATCCTCGACCGAGACCACGTGGACGTCGACTGTCGATGCCAGCCGGATCACCTCGTCGACGACCGTGGGACGCCACCGCCGCGTCCACCAACTTGTCGGTGCCGTGCCCAGAACCAGTTGGGTGGCATGTTCGGCAGCCGCGAATGAAACCAGCGAATCGGCCACATCGATCCCTGAGATCTCGTGGTACGTACCGCCAAGATGCTCGACTCGTTCCTTACGTTCCGCCTTGTTCCCGTCATCATCGGCCGCTCCGCATGTCACGAACACGCCGACCAAGGGCGCTCGCGAACGTTGAGCGAGTCGAGCAGCCCGACGAAGAACCATGTCCGACGTGGGACTGTTGGCGACGGCGACAATGACTTTCTCCCGCGCACCCCGAGTGTCCCCCGGGCCAGCCGAAAGTCGATCGGCCATCCAGTACATCAGCAAGGCGCGCAGTTCGGCAAACGCCTTCGAGTTGAAGAGATCAGCATCGGCCGGGCGAAGCTCGTCGGGCCCGAAGACGTTGCCGTGGGCAATTCGACGGCGGATCGCTTCCGGGGAGATGTCGACCAGTTCGATCTGGTCGGCGCGACCCAGGAATGAGTCGGGGACGAGATCCTGGGGAGCCCGGCCGACGATCTCGCGCACCGGGTCCGAGAGCGAGTCGATGTGCTGCACGGTGAGCGTGGTGATCACGTCGATCCCAGCTTCGAGGATCGCCTCCACGTCCTGCCACCGATGCGGACGTGAGGCGTTGCCCGGGTTGGCGTATGCCAAGTCATCGACGAGCACCACGTCCGGTCGGGCCACAAGCACTGCATCGACGTCGAGGATCTCCGGTGCGTCGAGTGGCCCGATGAGCTGCCCGACAAGACGCTTCGTGACGGGCCGGCAGTGGGTATGCACGCACCCAACCAAGACCTTGGTGCCACGGTCCTGTCGCCGCAAAGCCTCGTCGAGCATCGCATACGTGGTGCCGACGCCCGCGGCCACACCGAGATACACCCGCAATCGGCCACGCTCCACGACATCAGTGTGCCACCGAGAGCAGCCCCAGTCGCGAGGACTGGGGCTGCTCGACTGCACTGATTGGTTGTTCAGGCGATCAGGACCGCCGGCGAGCCAGCCGTACCCGAGTGTCAGGCCAGGAGCTTGGACTTCTGAGCAGCGAACTCGGCGTCGGTGATCACTCCGCGCTCGCGCAGGTCGGCGAGCTTGCTGAGTTCATCGCCGGCGCTGGTGCCCGAGCCTGCTGTCTGGCGGACGTATGAAGCGAAGGCATCTTGCTGCGCCTGCTGTTCTGCGATCTGACGCTGTGCCATCCCGCCTCCGCGAGCGATCAGGTAGACGAGAACTCCGAACCACGGAATGATGACGATGAAGATCACCCAGAAGGCCTTCATGCCGCCACCGAGATCGTCGCTGCGGAAAACATCCATGACAGTGCGGAAGATGAGGAGGATCCACGCCACCCAGATGAAGAAGATCAGCATTGTCCAGAACAAGCCGAGGATTGGAAAGTCGTACGCAAGCATTGCTTTTTCCCTTTCTGATGTCGATCTGAGAGTCAGTTCGAACTGGCCCATGTCCGACATCACGCATGATCGTCCGCGAAGTTCGCACGCTGGGCTGCAACATCATAAGGCGGGATCGCACCCCAACGAATCATCCGGGGCGGGTGATATTGGGTCGCGCCACTGAATTGCGATTGGAGATTGCGATGGCGAATGCACAGCCGGACGAATCCGCCAAGGTTGTCCAACACCTGAGTGTCGAAGAGCGCGAGCCGAGGGGCAAGGCCGCGCGTCGCGAGGTGCCACGGGAGAGCCATGCCGGTTTTGCGCCTGCGGTGCTTCGTCGTGACCCCGTCGATCTGCTCGAGCAGTTCCACCTGGCCGATGTCGCACGCAAGGTCGTCGGCGTCGGCAGTGTTGGCACACGTGCGTGGATCTTGTTGATGTTCGGCCGCGACGACAATGACCCGTTGTTCTTCCAAGCCGAGGAAGCACAGCAGTCAGTTCGCGAAGAGTTCGTCGGCGGCCGACGCCGCGCTTCGAACGGGGCACGGGTCGTGCAGGGCCAGCATCTCATGCAAGAGGCCAGCAACATCTTCCTCGGCTACCAG
>JANOEM010000488.1:0-1623 GCA_031413195.1 Actinomycetes bacterium | reverse complement strand
CCTCACCAGTGAGACCGAGCAGCGCCGCCTGGCGACCGGTCCAGTGACCGGGGAGTGTGTTCCATGAGCAGGCCGACACGCTGAACAGACGCGACGACTGCGCGGCGGTCGTCGAACGACGACGAGCAGTGGGTGCGGGTTGGGATGTGACGGGTTGAGCGATGGAGACGTCGTCGACATCGGGTTCCTCGACGGGTGGCCACACCGTGATCCGGAAGCCGAGCCATTCCTCGAACAGCACCCTCGGCACCCGCAGCTGACCACCGACACGGAGGCACGGCATCCCGTCCGCGCCGTCAGTGGTGAAGTACTTGTCGACGAGGTCGTAGGCGGTCGTGCGACCCACCCGCAGCACGCAGGCGGCCTCCATCACCGTCAACAGATCCGGCACCACCACCGTCATGATCGACGCTTCGGGATCCATCAGCGCACTGTCCTCACATGAACACATGCCTGCGAAAACGCGAATTTGTGACAACCCACACCCATCAACGGGGCCGAGAACCCGAAAACGGGGAAAATTTGTTCGGCTACAAGGTGAGCGCGAAGCTCACGTAGGGCGCGTCGTCGGGAGGATTGGTCTCGTCTGCTTCGGGAAACACGCTGCGGCTGAGCGCGATCGAGGCGGCGTTGAAGGAAGCCAACACCTGGGCGGCGGCGGCGTTCGAGTGACGCAGGATCACGAATCGATGGCCGCGATCGACGAGATCGGTCCCTTCGACTCCCACGTCGTGCTGCCGGTCCCCCGGGGCGCCCGACGATCACGGTGAGCGTTGCTGATGCTGCGCGTCGGCGCCTCGGTGGATGACTCGAGCGCTTCGGAGATCCGCTGGATCGTCGACCAACGCGCGTCGAGCCGCCCGTTCTCGATCCGCGAGATGTCCGCTTGAGCGACGTCAGCTCGGTCGGCCAGTTCGGCTTGCGTCCACCCCAACGAGATGCGCCGCTCACGAATTCTGTGCCCGGGGTGCTGCATCTCGGCGATGATTGCCAAATCGCTCATCCTGGAAGTCTATGTGTTAAGGCACATAGCACTCGCTGAGTCTCGGAGGCGAGATGGCGCGACGACTGATCGGATCGACGACGCCGGTCTGGCTCTCCGGGGCGCCTGGGCGTATGGCGCTCGCTCGACACGCCCGTCGTAGGCTCGGCGGATGGCATTGACGACCGTCTACGTGGACGGGTTCAACCTGTATCACGGCGCCAAGGAGCTGGTCGGTCGCGAGACTCCAGGGGCCTCATGGAAGTGGCTCGACATTCACGCGTTGAGTGTTCGGCTCGCTCCTCGTGACCAGATTCACCAGGTGAGGTACTTCACGGCGCGAGTTGCTTCACCCGATCACGATCCGAGTCTTCAGCAACGTCAACAGGCGTACATCCGCGCACTGGAGACAGACCCCACGACGTCAATTCACTACGGACAGTTCAAACTACGCAAGGTCCGCATGCCGCTCGTTCGCAGACCGAACGCCATGCAGCAACGCCTCATGCGCGCGGCAGGACAGAGCGTGAAGAGACACCCCGACGGCAACACGACAGTGCAGGTCTGGAAGACCGAGGAGAAAGGCTCCGACGTCAACCTGGCCTCATACCTGATCGCCGACGCGTTTCGCGGCAAGTTCG
>JANOEM010000487.1:0-5225 GCA_031413195.1 Actinomycetes bacterium | reverse complement strand
GTCATCCCTCGACGGCGACTGTGTTTGCATTGCTTCAGGATGGGCAGTTGCTTGCCACGAGCCCCGGGGGTCTCATCGTCGCGGACCCGGACGATCGGTCGGTCGTGATCTCGGAGATGCGCTCGGGCGGTGAGCAACTCGTTGGTCAGATCGCCACGAACGCCGATGGAACGGTCATGGTCGTTGCAGGCCCAGACGGCTATCAACGCTACGACATCGCAACCATGGCACCCATCGGGTCTGCGTTCCAGACATCGATCCCCGGCCTTTCGGGCGGTGGATCCCTTTCGCCCGATGGGCGACTCGTGGCGGTGTCCAGCTTCGACCGCAGCGAAGTGGTCGACACCGAGACCGGTCAACCGCTGTGGGCATCTGTGCAAGGTGGAGGCCTCGCACCCCCGTCATTCTCGCCGGACGGATCGTCGATGGTGATCAACGGAATCGACGGCATCATCAGGGTTGTCGACGTGGCCAGCGGCCGGTTGCGTTGGGAGACCGACCTTGCGGCTGGCAACGTCACGTTTCCCTCGACCTGGAGCCCCGACGGCAGCCGCATCGGCGTGGCGACCACCGCATCGGCGCAGCCGTTCGTTCTCGACGCGGCGACAGGCGACGTGGTCCGCCATCAAGACATCGGCAGGGGGATCGCGTTCTCACCGGACGGACACACCGCTGCCGTGTTCGGCGCCGATCTCCGCATCATCGATTTCGAAGGCGGGCCCAACCGTGTCCTGAGCGGCGGCGGCGGTCTGTTCGGCGGCGGATTCGCCGACGAGGGACGAATCATCCTCGGACTCGCGCTGGACGGCACGTTGCAGGTGGTGGATGTCACCACCGGCGACCGGATCGGCAACGAGCTGAGATTTGCTCCCGACCTCACCGGCGGGTTCCCCTCTGCCGCAGTTGCAGGAACCCGGATGATCGTGGGTTTCCGAGATGCGGTCGTGGTGGCCATCGAGTTCGACCCAGCGGTGTACCTCGAATTGGCCTGCGAAGCGGCAGGGCGCAACCTGACCGAGGACGAATGGAAGCGCCATCTGTCCGACCTCGGCGAATACCGGGCCACTTGCCCAGAGTTCGCCGCCGGCTGAATCCGTCGACACGTATCTGACACGTATCTGACAGGCATCTTGCACGCGTCTTGCACGCGTCTTGCACGCGCCGGGCGCGACCATCCGACCATGCACGTTCCCAACATCGTCATTCGTCAGCCCGGCCGTACAGCTTTGCACCTCGCGCTCCACGAACCACTCGAGGTAGGACGCGACTGTGACGGCTTGCTGATCGGCGACCCGGAGGTGTCGCGTCGCCACGTGGTGCTCACACCCGACGGCGGGGACGTGACGATCACCGATCTCGGCAGCACGAACGGCACAGCGGTGGACGGCGAGCGACTGCGGGCTCCCCACACTCTCCGATCCGGCGAGATCGCCCGGTTCGGGGACACAACGGTGGAATTGGTTGGTGATCGTACGTCTGGCCCACTCGCGAACGCGACTGTTGCGAACCTGGGCGTCGAGCTCCGTTCGACATCGATCGACCTCGTCGCAGCAGCGGTGGCGGACGAGCAGCCGGCCATGGCGGCCGACGACGGCGGCACGGTGACGATCGTGTTCAGCGACATCGAGAACTCGACCAGCCGCGCCGTGGAACTCGGCGATGTGGCGTGGATGGAGGTGCTCAAAATGCACAACTCGATCGTCCGCCGCCAGGTTGCCCGTCACCGCGGCACGGAGGTGAAATCGCAAGGTGACGGGTTCATGTTGGCGTTTCCCTCCGCTCGGGCCGCGCTGGACGCAATGGTGGAGACCCAACGCGCCCTTGACGTATGGGCTCGTTCACAGCCGACCAATGCTGTGCGCGTGCGTGTGGGGATGCATACCGGCGAGGTGATCCGTCACGACGACGATCTCTACGGCAAGCATGTGATGGTTGCAGCGCGGGTGGCCAATGCCGCGAAGGGCAGCGAGATCCTGGTCTCGTCACTCGTGCGTGAAATCGTGGATGCCCGAGGCGACCTGTCGTTCGGCCATCCCCGTGAGGTCGAACTCAAGGGTCTCGCCGGGTCATGGACCGTGTATCCCGTGTTGTGGCGATCAGGTTCGACCTGAACAGTACGAAGAACGGCGGTCAGCCGACCTGGAGGCTCCAAAGTCGCACCGGGTCGGCGAAACCCTTCAACTGTCGTCGGCCCGCCGGCTCGAACGCAAACTGCCTGGCTCGGTCGGCGACAGCGTCGTTCACCAACAACTCGCCAGGCACCGCGATGTCTGCGATTCGTGAGGCCAGGTTGACGGTCTCGCCGTAGATGTCGCCACCACTGGTGATCACGGGCCCCTGAGCGACGCCACCACGCGCGCCCGAACCCCACTCGCCGGCACGTTCGATGAGTTCGCTCGCGATGCTGCATGCGGCATCCGGGCCGACAGTGCTGAACATCACCTCGTCGCCGATCAGCTTGACCAGCCGGCCGCCGTGTTCACTGACGAGATCGACCGCGGCGGCTTCGAAGGTGATCACGAGCTGGAGCAACTGTTCGGCGGGCAGTTCTCCCGACCGGGCGGTGAAGCCGTTGAGGTCGACGAAGCCGACCGTGAGCGGAACGGTCGAGTAGTCGTCCGTGCCGGCTCTCGCCATGCGATTGGTCTGGATGGACAGTTCGAGGTGAGTCCGGAACAGCGGATCGAAGATCTGCGTCGCTGCATGCACCAACTGAACCGCGTCGACGTTGGCCTTCGCTCGGTCGAGTTCGGTTCCGTCGTCTTGCAGGCCAGCTTCGACATCGCGGAGGAACATTTCTCCGGCGGCCTCGGCTATTCGCCGCACTGATCCGCCGACGACCCGCACGAAGTGGACCAACTCGTCGACACTGAAGAACTTGCTCGCGAGCCGAAAGGTATCGAACATTGCGACATCTGCTTCGGTGAGCACCCGTTCGTCCGGTTCGGGATCGGCGAAACCGCTCGCCCTTCGGATCCGCATGATCTCGTCGAGCGCGAGCCCCGTTGCGTCGGCGGCCTCGGCCAGTGTCATCCGCAGACCCGGGCGAAGGCTGAGATCTCCAACCAATGGAATGAGCTGGCCAACTGCGCAGGCGGCGGTCATCTGCTCGAGCGTCACGCCCTGTTCGGCGATCCAATCGAGCAGCTCGAGCCGCTCACCGGCTCGGGGCGATGCGGGGTCGTACAAACCGGCCGCGATCCATTGCGCTCGGCGTTCGTCGGCGGTCACGAACGCACCGTAACGCAGCGCGACATCAGAGATTGATGGTCTCACCCTCGCGAGCCGCATCGACCCGTACGCCATCATCAACGCGCATGGACCGCTCGATCGCATCGACCTCGGCATCGGTGCGATCCGGGTCGTGATGGAACAGAAGCACCCGGGCTGCGCCGCACAGCCTGGCGAGCGCGACGGGATAGTCCACGGCCGAATGCCCGAAGTCGATCCGCGCCGGCAACTCGCCCGCGGTGTACTGCGCGTCGTGGATGAGCAGATCGACACCTCGGCACAGTTCCATCGCTGCCTCGTGGTAGGGGCCGAAACCCTCGGGGCCCGGCCCCATGACGCCAGCCGGCCCATGGTCCGACAGGTAGGCAAGGCTGCTGTGACCGTCGCTGACCCGATATCCGAACGTTCGGCCGCCCTTGTGGGGGATCTCACGGGCGAGCACGGTGAAACCCTCGACCACGTGCTGTCCCTCGTCGATCGATCGAAACGTCCAGCTTCCACGCAGGTCGTTCGGATCGATCGGAAACGCCGGCGGACCCATGAACCGGCGGAGCAGGTCGAACGGTGCCACGCCCTGCTCCGGGATGAGCACGTTCGTCACGGCGTCGGGTCGGTCCGCTGACCGGAAGAACGGAAGGCCCTGGGTGTGATCCCAGTGCAGATGACCGAGCATGATCGTGCCCCGAAACGCTGCCCCGCCCAGCAACGCGGAGACGGAACGCAACCCCGTTCCGGCATCCAGCACCAGACGCGGAACTTCTTCGTCGTCGTGGGCGAGCGCGACACATGACGTGTTGCCGCCGACGCCTGCAAAATCGGTGCCGACGGCTGCCGTGGACCCGCGAACCCCACACAGATGCACTCGCACTAGCCGTTGGCTTCCTCTCGACGGTGGCCGGACGCGAGCTCGGCCAGCTTCTCGAGGTCGATCCGGTCCGATGCAACGGCAGCGACCTTGCACTCGGTCACGGCCCGCAGCGTCGCTGTTCTCACACCGCCCTCGAGCACGGCACGCTCGCCGAGCACTGCGCCCGGCCCCAACTCCGCCAACTTCTCGCCGTCGACCTCGACCACCAGCACACCGTTCAACAGCAAGTACAACTCGTCACTGGCCGATCCCTGTTCGACCAGAGTCTTGCCCTCCTTGACACGGCGGATGTCGGGCTTCTTGCCACCGCGCATGATCGCACCCTGGAGCTCCTTTTCAAGCAGGCTCTCGACCTGGGAGACCAATGCCGGTGAGTCCTCCTCGCCCCACGGGGTGCGCCGACCGAAGGAGTCGGCCATCCACCGCTTGTACTCGGCAACGCTGCTCTTGGCCACCAACGATCCATCGTTGTCGAACACCCAGTGCCGAGGGAATCCCGACGCGCCGGTCATCGAGCCCTCGTGCGAGCCGTCGGCGTGAATTGTCAGCTCGAGGGTGGTCCAGACGATCGGCGCGTTGTACTGGATGAACGGCGGATGCTTCACCGCTCGCGGCATCGGCGCCCCCGTACGGCCCCCAACCGTCTGGGTGAACCGGACGCTGGTCGGCCCGACCTCGGGTTCGCCGCGCTGATCATCGAGCTTCACCGCAGGAATGGTGATCGAACCGACGCCGAGGCCGACCGTGGTTGCACCGATGACCCCACCACCGCAGTATCCGCTGTCGGCAATCCGGCCGTCGTCGTCGAGTTCGATGTACGCACGCAATTCGTTCGCGAATCGGAACCGATCGGCCACCCGCAGGTCCTCGATCATGGCCGGCGTGTCGACGCCGAGAGAGTCCGGCGGAGGCGGGTCGTGGTGGGCCATCTTCATCCGGGTGGCGATCTTGCCCATTCCCTCCAGCAGATCCGACGGGATCCTCAGCAGATAGGGCTTTCGCTCGGACATCGCGGCACTTATGTGTAGAGCGTGCCCGCGTTCACCACGGGATGAACGGCCTTGTCGCCGCAAAGTACGACCAACAGGTTGCTGACCATCGCCGCCTTGCGCTCTTCGTCGAGATG
>JANOEM010000486.1:0-3673 GCA_031413195.1 Actinomycetes bacterium | reverse complement strand
TGCACGCCGGCGGAAAGTTTGGCGGCGAGGGGTACAAGGTTTCCGGTGGTTTGCACGGTGTCGGGGTCAGCGTGGTCAACGCACTCAGCGAACGCTTGATCGTCGAAGTCGATCGCGACGGTCATCACTATCGACAGGTGTACGCAGACGGTGGCAAGCCGCAGGGTTCGATGGAGATCGCCGGAGCGTCTCCGGCCGATGGTCGCACCAGCGGTACGACCATCTCGTTCTGGCCGGACCCGACCATCTTCCAGGCTGAGGGCACCGAGTTCGTCGCCCGCACGGTGCTCGAGCGGTTACAGACGATGGCATTCCTCAACAAGGGCCTCGAAATCGTTTTCACCGATCTTCGAGAAGGTCGCGAGCAGACAGTTCGGTATCAGTACAAGGGCGGCATCGTCGACTTCGTCAAGCACCTCAATGCGTCCAAGGAAGCCCTCTTCGCGAAGGTCGCGAACTACGAAGACAGCGATGATGCCGAGGGTCAGACACTGGACATCGCACTGCAGTGGAACACCGGCTACTACGAAGGAATCCACGGCTACGCCAACGGCATTTCCACCACCGAGGGCGGTATGCATGTCGAAGGGTTCAAGACCGCGTTGACAAGCGTGGTCAACAAGTACGCCCGGGCCAAGAACCTGCTCAAGGAAAAAGACGACAACCTCCTCGGCGAAGACATCCGCGAAGGAATCACAGCGATCGTGTCTGTCAAGCTGCGCGAACCCCAGTTCGAGGGCCAGACCAAGGCCAAACTCGGCAACGTACCGATGCGTTCTTTCGTCCAGAAGGCAACCAACGAGCGGCTCGCCGAGTGGCTCGAAGAGAACCCGACCGAAGCCAACAAGATCGTCAAGAAAGGCATCTCAGCCGCGCAAGCGCGCCTCGCGGCCAAGAACGCGCGTAACGCGATTCGCCGCAAGACCGCTCTGGCCGGCGCCGGGATGCCGGACAAATTGAAGGATTGCACCAGCAGCAACCCCGCCGAAAGTGAGATCTTCATCGTCGAGGGCGACTCCGCCGGCGGCACGGCTCTCGACGCTCGCGACCCGCGCACACAGGCGATCCTTCCCATCCGTGGCAAGATCCTCAACGTCGAGCGGGCTCGGCTCGACAAGATGCTAAAGAACACCGAGGTTCAGTCCTTGATCACTGCCATCGGTGGTGGCGTCGGTGACGAGTTCGACGCTTCCAAGGCTCGCTATCACAAGATCATCGTCCTGGCCGATGCCGACGTCGACGGCAGTCACATCCGCACCCTGCTGCTGACGTTCTTCTACCGCCAGATGAAGCCGCTGGTCGAAGCCGGATACATCTACATCGCCCAGCCGCCGCTGTTCTCGACTGAGATCGGCAAGGAGAAGATCTACCTCAAGGACGATCTCGCCAAGACGAAATTCCTCGAGGAACGACCCAATCACAAGAAGGAGTTCCAACGGCTGAAGGGCCTCGGTGAAATGGACTGGGAAGAGTTGCGCGGCACCACCATGGACGCCGGCAGCCGCACCTTGTTGAGAGTCGAGATCGAAGACGCAGCCGTCGCTGACGAAATGGTCAGCGTGTTGATGGGCGAAGACGTCGAGAGCCGCAAGCACTTCATCCAAACGAACGCCAAAGACGTCCGCTTCCTGGACATCTGAGCAGAAACAAGATCGAGAACTGACCCCGCATGTCTGACACACCCAATTCCGGCGATCCTCACGACGACGCGAACGCCGCTCCGTTCGACGACGGTGACACGTCACTTTCTACCCAACCAATCCCGTTGCAGGACGAGATGGAGCGCAGCTTCCTCGACTATGCAATGTCGGTCATCATGTCGCGGGCCCTGCCCGACGTCCGCGATGGCCTCAAGCCGGTGCACCGGCGAATCATCTGGGACATGGAGGAGCAGGGGTTTCGGCCCGATCGGGCGTTCGTGAAATCCGCCCGCGTCAGTGGCGACACGATGGCGAAGTACCATCCCCACGGTGACGGTGCGATCTATGACGCACTCGTCCGGATGGCTCAGCCGTTCTCGTTGCGTCACCCGCTGATCGATTTCCACGGCAACTACGGATCGCCGGACTTCGGCCCGGCCGCTTCTCGCTACACCGAGTGCCGCCTGCATCCGTTGGCGATGCAACTGCTGGCCGATATCGACGAAGAGACCGTCGACATGATCCCGACCTATGACGGAAGCCGCACCGAACCGGTCGTGTTGCCCGCACGGTTTCCGAACCTGCTCGTCAACGGCAGCCAAGGCATTGCGGTCGGTATGGCCACCAACATCCCGCCGCACAACCTCGGTGAAGTTATCGATGCAACCATCCATCTGATCGAGAACCCGGAAGCCACTTCGGACGACCTGATGGCCTTCGTCAAGGGCCCCGACTTCCCGACAGGTGGGTCGATCCTCGGCCGGGCGGGGATCATCGATGCCTACCAGACCGGTCGGGGAAGCGTGAAGATGCGTGCCACCGCGACGATCGAGGAGACCAAGCGGGGCGGTTTCGAGATCGTCGTCACCGCGCTGCCGTACCAGACGAGCTGTTCGGCGATCGCTGGCCGCATCCAGGAGCTGGTCGATGGTGGCGATCTCGACGGCATTGCCGATGTGAACGACGGCTCGTCGGGCGGCAAGACCAACCTGGTCATCTCGCTCAAGCGCGATGCCAACGCCAACGTTGTCCTGAACAACCTGTACAAGCTCACCCAGCTGCAGACCAGTTTCGGCGTCAACATGGTCGCACTGGTCGACGGCGTGCCTCGCACGCTCAACCTCGCATCGGCACTGCGCGGCTATGTCGTGCATCAGGTCGAGGTCATCACTCGCCGGACCACATTCCGTTTGCGTAAAGCCAAAGAACGCGAGCACAAGGTCGAAGGTCGGCTCAAGGCGCTCAACGTGATCGACGAGATCATTGCCCTGATCCGCTCAAGTGACGATCCCGCTGCTGCCAAGGAAAGCCTGATGGTCGCTCCGTTCGTGTTCAGCGAGATCCAGGCACTCGACATCTTGGACATGCAGTTGCGTCAACTCACTCGTTTGAGCCGGATCGATCTCGAGCGCGAGCTCGGCGAACTGAAGGATCGGATCCTCGAGCTGCAGACCATCCTCGACGAGCCCGAGACGTTGCGTGGCGTGATCAAGTCCGAGATGCTCGCGATCAAGGAAGAGTTCGCGACACCGCGCAAGTGTGCGATCACCTTCGACAGCGGTGAGATGAGCATCGAGGATCTGGTCGACGACAGCGAACTCGTGATCGTGATGACCGAAGCTCAGTACGTCAAGGCGGTTCCTGCCGGCAGCTTCAAGACCCAGGGTCGCGGCGGTCGCGGCGTCAGTGGGGCGAAGCTGAAAGCGGACGACCTCGTTCGTCACGTCATCTTCACCACAGCGCACGCGTTCTTGCTGTTCTTCAGCAACCGCGGCAAGGTCTACCGACTGCGCGCGATGGACATCCCCGAACGCGAGCGGGCAGCGAAGGGCATGCCCATCGTCAACCTGCTGCCGTTGCAGGCGTACGAGACGATCGTGGCGATCATCGACACCCGCGACTTCGCAGGCGAACGCAACCTGTTCTTCGCGACCAAGAACGGCACGGTGAAGAAGACGTCGTTCCACGAGTACGACTCGTCCCGCCGTGACGGCTTGATCGCCATCAATCTGCGCGACAACGACGAACTGGTG